>DASRJV010000118.1:0-9551 GCA_035649295.1 Propionibacteriaceae bacterium | reverse complement strand
GTGAGGCGGCTTCCGGACTCATCGAGGTAGACGAATCCCTTCCCAGCGCGCCGCCGCGTCCATCCCGGATCCTGGGGCGTAACCCTTCTCAGCCTTGGCACGTCCTAAGTTGTACCCGCCGAGGGCGGTCCCTCACCCACTGGTTGGCTGACCAACGTGCGCATGCTGTTCACCACCAACCCGCTCTACGGGCACCTTTACCCGATGCTCCCGCTCATGAATGCCGCGCGCCAGGCAGGTCATGAGGTCATCGTCGCAACCGGCCCTGACTTCGCTGCAGAGGTGAGCCGCCATGGCTTTCCGATCTGGGCGGTTGGACCCACGGCGCCGCAAGTCAATGCAGACGCGGCCAGAGCCGATGAGTCACCGCCAGCTGATGAAATTCAGGGGATGGTGAGGGCTGGAATGGACTTCTTCGGCCGCCCCGGCATCGCCCGCGCTCGCGACCTGACACCGCGAGCGGCCAACAGCGAGCCGGATCTCGTGGTGCATGAACTGACCGAGGCTGCCGGCTGGCAGGCCGCGGCAGTCAGCGGCGCCCTCGACGTCATCCACGGCTTTGGCACCCACATCCCCTACCTCATCGAGGCCATGCAGATCGTGCTAGGTGCGGTGAGGTCCGAACTCGGCAGTTCTGACCGCAGCCTGTCCTTGACCGACGTGCCGTACGTCGACCCTTGCCCGCCGCTGCTTCAGCCGCCGGGAGGGGTGCCATTCCGCAACGTGTTGCCGTTGCGTCCCGAGATGGGCGTTGTGCATCCTGGCGAGCAGTTGCCCGAGGCCATGCGCGACCTGCCCTACGAGAAGACGATCTACCTCACCTTCGGTACCGCATTCAATGTGCCGCAGGTGCTGGCGCAGGCGATTGATGCGGTACGAGACCTGCAGGCCAACGCGATCGTGACAACAGGCCCAGGCATTGATCCGGCGAGCTTCGATCCGGTGCCGCCGCACATTGCGATTGAGCGGTTCGTGCCACAGGCCCTGATCATGAAGCGCTGCGCGGCCGTTGTCTCCCACACTGGTTCGGGCACCATGCTGGGCGCCCTAGCTGAGGGTCTGCCGCAGGTCTGCCTGCCGATGGGAGCTGACCAGTTCTCGAACGCGGCCCAGATCGCACGGACTGGAGCCGGCATTGTGGTGCCGCCGGATGCACGTACGCCGCAGACCATCCGGGCCGCGATCGACCAGGTACTCGCCGATCCCGCGTACGCCGCCGGAGCTCGAGTGTTGCAGGCTGATATTGCCGCCATGCCGTCGGCAGCCGATGTTGTCAACGACCTCGCTGGGCTGGCCGCCGCCGAGAACTGACGCCCATCAAGAAGGCCTAAGGCACCTTAGGTACCTCAGACCGTAGGTAGTCCAAAAGATACGTAATCTCCACGTGTTACGCCCCCACGCCTTAGAACCAGGATGGTTCTCAAGAGCTAACGAGGAGGCTGAAATGAGTTTGATCAACGACTACACGTTCCAAGGTCTGAACGACCAGCGGGAGCGGGACTTGGCGAAACTGGCCGAGCGCAACCGGCGCGTTCGGCTCGCGCTGAACGGTCACGAAGGTTGGCTGCACCGAGTGTTCTCTCGTCGCGAACGTCGCCGCATCGCCGTTGCGGCACCCCAGCACCGGGTCGCGCACTAAGCGCGACCCGGCAGCCTGTCACAGGCTGGTGGCACGATAGTGCTCATGGTGAAAGCGGCCAGATCGGCCACCACCGTCCGTACTCAGCACATTGTTGGGCGCGCCGAGCAGCGCGCCCAATTGCGTCAAGCGCTGGACGATGTCATCGACGACGGCAGCCGTTTTGTGATCATCGGCGGCGATGCTGGTAGTGGCAAGACCACGGTCGTCGAGGCTTTCGTTGCCGATCTGTTTGGACCGCTCTCCGACCGCAAGGCGCAGGTGATCCGGGGTCAGTGCGTACCCATGGGTGAGGAGGGCCTGCCCTATGCGCCTGTCGTTGGGGTGCTGCGAGACCTGGTACATCAACAGGGCCGCGAGCAGATCCTGGAGTGGATGGGCACCGGCCGGCACGCGTTAGGCGCTCTGTTGCCCGACCTGGTCACGCCTCCGCGCGAGAGTGATGACACCATCCGGCTGCAGCTCTACGAGGCCGTCACGATGCTCTTGGAGCGGGCCAGTGAGAATGGGCCGCTGGTGGTGATCATGGAGGACATCCACTGGGCTGACGAGTCCACCCGGCATGTGCTTCGCTTCCTCGCCAGGGCGCTAACCGATGCGCCAGTAATGATTGTCACCACCTACCGCAGCGACGAACTTACCCGCCGGCATCCGTTGCGCCCGCTGCTCGCTGAGGTCGGCCGTCTCCCTGGCACAGTGCGGGTCGATGTGCCCAACCTCGAGCGTGCCGAGGTCGCTGAATTGCTGACCCAGCTGATGGAGCGGCCGCCGAGCAACGTGATCATTGATCTGGTCTACCGGCGAAGTGAGGGCATCCCGTACTTCGTCGAGGAGCTCACTCGCTCTGCCGTCCGCGGCTGTATCGACATGCCGGATACGCTCCGCGATGCGCTGAACGTACGTTTCTTGAGCCTTTCCGACCGTACCCAACAGACCCTGCAGTTGGCGGCTGTGGCAGGCACCCGGGTTGATCATGAGCTACTGGCCGCGGCGGCGAATGGCTCAGATGGGGAATTGGAGAATCAACTGCGGGAGGCAATAGACGCTGCTGTGCTCACCACTGATGAGACTGGTTACAGTTTCCGGCATGCACTGCTGCGCGAGGTGATCCACGACGACCTGCTGCCCGGCCAGCATGCTCGGCTGCATGCCCGCTTCGCAAGACTTTTGGAGGAGCACCCCGACCTGATGAGTGCGGAGGCAGCTCCGCTGGAAATCGCCCATCACTGGAATGCGGCGCACCAGGTCAACAAGGCCTTCCGATGGGCACTCACTGCCGTGAGCTCGGGTTCTGCTGCGTTTCATGAGGCGCTCAAGCTGTATGAGAGGGCGCTTGAGCTCTGGGACCAGGTGGACGATCCAGAGTCGGTGGCCGGGTCACACGCGAGTTTGTTGATGCGCGCCGCGTACACCGCCGAAGATGCCGGTGAGATCGAGCGGTCCCTGGCCCTGGCGAATGCGGCCCTCGATGAGCTGGATGCCAAAGACAAGCCGCAGGAGCGGATTGAGGCATTGATCGTGCTAGCGCGTGCCAAGCTCACGCTGATGGATGCGGGCGGCGTGGAGGCGCTCCGGGAGGCTGTTCGCATCCTCCCTCAAGACGCCGATGCCAAGCTGCGCGCTCGGGTAGTGGAGATGCTGGCCCGTCGCACCATGTTGTCAGGCGACGCGGAGCAGGGTATTGAGCTCTCACAGCAGGCCGTGGATGCCGCAACGGCAGCCGACTCCGATTCGGTCACAGCTAACGCGTGGGTCACCCTTGGCACCAGTCTGGCTGCCGCCGGCCAAGAGGACGAAGGACTCGCCGCATTCGATCGGGTCAGTCACTTAGCTCGAAGCAGTCCACGTACTTTGCTGCGCTACTACATCAACTACTCCGACGCACTCAATCACGCCGGGCGGTACGAAGAGGCGGCAGCCCAGGCAATCAGCGGCGTCGACGTCGCCCGTGAGCTTGGGCTGGAACGCTCCTTCGGTGCCATGCTCGCCGGGAATGCCGCGGAGCCGCTGCTTGCGCTCGGGCAGTGGACGCGGGCCTCAGCCATGATCGAACGGGCGCTGGAACTGGACCCGCCGGCACATCATCATGCCCACCTCCGTTTGCTCCAGGCGTGGTTGCATGTGTGGCGCGGCCAGCTCGATGAGGCGGACGCGGTGCTAGCCGAGTTCCGACCGCTGATCACCAATGCGCAGCTCGCGCCGCAATACACCAGCCAAGCGATCCGTACCGATGCCGAGCACGCGCTTGCCAAGGGTGATCATCAGCGAGCTTGGTCCGATGTGAGGGTGTTCCTCGATCATTGGGAAATCTACGAGCGCACTCAGTGCTATCCGTTGCTCGCGGCTGGCGCAGCAGCTGCCCGGGTTCTCGATCAGCGTGAGGGCACAGAGGAGCGACTCGCACTCGTTCGGGACCTCTTTGATCATCGCGCGATGCCAGTACGCATTCGCCCGTTCTGGGAACCAGTGATCATCGCCGAGCTGGAGGACACGGCAGAAGCTTGGCGGTCTGCATTCGATCAGCTGGCGCCACAGCCGGCACCTGCCCATCTCCGTCCGTATGCAGGCCTGCGGCTCGGCCAGCATCTGGTCGCAGGACGGGAGCGTGCCGAGGGCAAGGAAGTGCTAGCGAACGCGGCAGAAGCTGCGGCCGCCCTCGGCTCGACGCTGCTGACCGATCGGATTGCGGCGCTCGCCCAGCGCGCCGGTTTCGTTGTGGCGGCGCCGGCGGAGGCGAGTCCGGTAGCCGGCCTGACCCCACGCGAACTTGAGGTGTTGCAGCTGGTGGCGGCCGGCCGATCCAATGGCGAGATCGGCAATGCACTGTTCATCAGCACCAAGACCGCCAGCGTGCACGTCTCGAACATCCTGGCCAAGTTGGGTGTCAGCGGTCGCGGCGAGGCAGCCGCCTTAGCCCACCGTGTCGGCCTGACTGTCCCCTGAGCCTGCCGCTGATGTGCCCTGAGCTCACTGCATATATGCCCTGAGCCATCCGCTGATGTGCCCTGAGCGTGTCGAAGGGCCTCACCAAGCTGATCGCGCACAAGTCGTACGCGATCTCAATCTCGGTGGACTCGGCCCGTAAAGCTGATCGCCTCGTGCACATCATCGTTCGGGTCAACGATGAAGGTCACCTTCCTCAGCTCCTTGAACGGGACAGCAAAGCCGACCGTGGCAACGTCTTCGTTCTCGGGCTTGATCTTTCGGCTGAAGCCGCTCTGCAGCTCGTCGGTCTTGTCGATGATGATCTGCGCGTCCTTGCCGTCTCCATACTTCGCGCCGATCAGGACGCCTTCGGCGTCGTACGGCTCCTCGGTCTTGTTCTCGATGCGGACCGATGCGATCACGATCTCGCCGTTGGTCGCCTCTGCGCCGCGATCGGTCTTCGTCGCCTTGTCAGCCACTGTTCCCGCGATCTCGATCAGCAGCCCGTCGTCGAACTCGGCGACATCGTTCAAGCTGAACTGCTGCTCTTCTGGCACCTCGCCAGGTGTCGCACTGGTTGCGCCCGGGCTTGGGCTTGCAGTTGTTGCTGTCTCTGCAGGGCTGCCGCTAGAAGCAACAGCATTGGGCTGCGGCTCGCTGCCGGGCGGTACACCACACGCCGCCAGGGTGAGCAGTACGGCGATGAGTGCCCCTGGGAGTCGCCTCATAGACCGACACCGTACCGGCCGCGGTTGATCTCGGGCCGCTAAGGTTGACGCGTGAAATGGAAGATGGTGTTGGCAGTCGGGGCTGTTGCCGGAGGCGCTGTCTGGTTCGCACGCCGTAAGTCCCGGCGCGCTGCGGCCGAGGCAGAACTCTGGGCCGAGGCCACCGATCCCATCGTCCGCTTCGGCGAATCCTGACTCTCTCAAGTCAGCGTTCAGCGCCGCCAGGTTTGTTAAACATCGCTACCTCGTGGGAAGAATCCTCATCAATCAGTAGCGTCACCAGATCACCAGCTCGCAGTCGGGTGGCTCCGCGCACCGGCAGCAACGCCCCATCGCGTACAACCATGCTGATCCAAACGTTGCCGGCGAGGTCGGCGATGTCCGCGACCGTTCGGCCGTCGACGACAGATCCTGGGGCAACGGCGACCTGGTATGCACTGTCTGGTTCAGTTTGAAGCTGCACCCCGACCGCCCATGGCCCCGGTCTGATTGGCTGCATCGGTACCCCCAATCGCCGCGCGACCGTAGGCACCAGGCTGCCCTGGACGGCGACCGAGAAGATCACCACGATCACGACGATCCCGTAGAGCCGCTCCGCGTCGGGGACATCCGCGGTGAGTAGCAGCAAGCCGAGCAGGATCGGCACCGCTCCTTTGAGTCCAGCGAACAGCACGAATGCGCGCTCACCACGTTCCAGCTCTGCCGGCAGCAGGCAGAGGCCAACCACTAGGGGTCGGATCACAATGGCAAGCGCAAGTCCAAGGATGAGACCGGGCAGCCAGACATCCGTCCGGGCCAAAACCGTGAGGTCGATCGTGAGTCCCAGCGCGACGAATGCCACGATCTCCGCCAGTCCAGCGAGCGCTGCGTGAAAGCGCGCAATCTCTCCCTGGTACGGCGCGCGGCGGCCGCCAATGACAATGCCGGCCACGAAGACTGCGAGAAAGCCGGATCCGTGCAGCAACGTCGTCACGCCGTACAAAAGGAGCACGCTGGCGAGGGTTCGCAGCGGGTACAAGGCCTCGCTGGGAAGCGTGACTCGACGCATAAACGCGAGTAGGGCGACTCCGCCCGCGAGCCCGGTGGCAAGGCCGATCGCCATCTGCAGCACGAATTCGAGTGCGATGGTGCCGAAGGCGGCTCCAGTCAGGCCTCCAGCAGCCAGCAACCCGCCCATCAGGGCAATCCCGACGGGGTCGTTCGCCCCGGATTCGCCCTCCAGGATGGTGCCGCTGCGCCCGGTGATCTCCTGCCGGCCCAGGACGGAGAACACCACTGCCGGGTCGGTTGGCGATACAGCAGTCGCGACTAGCAGTGCGACATACCACGCCATCCCGAATCCCAGGTGCAGCAGAACGCTTCCGCCGGCCGCAGTCAGAAAGGTACCGAGCACCCCGACGACGATGATCGGTACCAGCGCCGGCCGCAGCCGAGACCATCCGATGTGCCTACCGCCATCAAAGAGGATCAGGACGAGAGCCACCGTGACGACCTCGACCACCAAAGTGTCGGACGGCGACGGCATTCCTGGAATCAGCTGTACTGCTATCGCAGCAGCCACCAGCATCCAAATCGGTGCCGGTACTCTCAGCCGTGCCGACAGCCGGTTGACCAGAACGGCCCCTAGGGCAACTGCGCTAACTGTCGCGAGGAGCAACGCGTACCGGGCCGTATCGGACAAATGCTGCTCCTCGGCGATCGACGAGCGGAGGCGATTGCCGACCAGCCTTCCCGGCACACCGATGCACACATTACGCCCGCGACATGCTTGCGGAGCCGGAGTGTCAAGACAACAGGCGGTGGCCGTCGCGGCGGCGATCCGGCCCCAGCAGGCGGTCGCGGGGCAAAGGCGGTGCAAGACCTAGTGGTCCCTATGTCGGTCCGCACAGACTGAAGGCGCCGCTACGGGACTCCGCGGTCCGGTTCGACGCGCGTAGGCTCGGGGTTTGGTGGCGGGGCTGGCGGGGCGTGCTGCCGGTCGAAGGCTCGCGCGAGCACGTGTGTGCCCAGTGCCAGGTGCAGTTGATCTTGAGGCGGGGACGGCGGCGCGGAAGGGCAATACGACCAATGGGAGATCGGATGAGGCAACAGCCGCCGGTTCGTACGCCGCCATCCCTCGGCGGCCTCGATACCACCGGGAACCCGCCGCATGCGCAGTTCCTGGCGACCGAGCATTGGAGCCTGCTGGCCACCCGCAGCATGACTTGGAACGAGATCTTCAGCCGGACCGGCACGTATCTGACCGTTCTCTCGGCCACCGTCATCGCACTCTCGCTGGTGGCGAACGCGACCGGCTTCGGGCAAGACTTCCGGACGTTCGCGCTGCTGGTCCTGCCGGTTGTTCTACTCGTTGGCGTGGGAACGTACTTCCGCCTCGTCGAGGCCGATATCGAGGACGCCTGGCTCGTGATCGGAATGAACCGGCTACGGCATGCCTACCTCGAGCTCGCACCGGAGCTGGAGCCGTACTTTGTCGCAAGCCATCACGACGACACCCCAGGCATCTTGCAGACATACAGCTTCCGCAGTCGGGTCGGCCTGACCCACTGGCTGTCGGGATCGCCGGTCATCGTGGGCATCATCGACGCGGTCGTCACCGGCGTGCTGACAGCGATCGTCTGCCAGGCCCTGGGCGCCGGGGTCGTGCTGCGAACCGTCGCCGGTGTCCTCGCCACTCTCGCGGCCGCGATCTTGCTCGGCGCCATGGGTTATCGAAAGGTCCACCAGGTAAGCCGGGGCTACCGCCCGCGTTTCCCGAGCTGACCGGATCGGCCACGTGCGCCCGAACCGATCTGCCTCCCGATCACTCGCTTCGCTGAGGTGATCTTCCATGACCGTCACGCTGTCAGCTCATCTCCGCGATTTCGTAGTGAACGACCGAAGGATCAGGGTGGACCAAAAATCGGGCGTCCTCGGGATGCGGCTCGACCTGCTCGACGTCCTCGCCTGCTATGGCCCGTACCGCATCCATTGATGTCCACAAGCTCAGGATCGCGAACTCCGTGCAGTCATCATTCGCCGCCCGACGCAGTAGGTAGGCAGCCAGATTCCCGGGTGCCTGCTGGAGCTGCGGGACCGTTGTGGTCAACAGATGTGCGGAGTAAGCATCGGCGTCCCACGAGGCAGTCCACGCCCGCGACATTCGTGCGATCACGACTACTCCGCCCAGCAACGATCAACCACGCACACCACGTTGACACCTAGGCGTCCACGCCACATCGGGCAGCGACATGATTCAATCAGCCGCCAGGTTGTCGTCCAAGTGGATGACCCTAGACTGACGGCGTCGGTAGAGCCGGAGGCTGTGAGTGCCCCAGCAGACTGTCCCCATCGTCGGCAGAGACGAACTCCTTGATCAGCTCGACCTCGTCCTGGCGCGGGCCGCTTCGGGCGCGGGCAGCGTCGTGTTGATCTACGGTGCGGCCGGCATCGGTAAGACCCGGTTGTGTGAGCAGGTGGCACGCGAGCATCGTGATCATGGTGGACGGGTCTTGCTGGGTCGGGCTGCACCCGAGGAATCAGCGATCGCATTCGCGCCGGTGGCGGACGCCTTACGGTCCGCCCGGCGTACGGAGCCGCAGCTCTGGGAGGCTGTTCAGGCTCGATCAGACTTGCTGTCCATGATCGTCCCGGAGCTGTCCGCCGGGATGGAGGCGAAGAACCGGCCAGCCGATCACCCGGTACTTTTCGAGGCATTGTTGGACGCGGTCGAGGAGTCGGCCCGAGGCGACGAGGCGACCTTCTGGGTCCTCGACGACGTGCACTGGGCCGACGACGCGACTTGGCACTTCATCCACTACGCCACGCGGCGGGTCGCCGACATGAATCTCGTCCTGGCGATCACCTACCGGGACGAGGAGATTGGCCCAGCGAGTCCGCGGTGGATGGGCCTGGTACGGCTGAAGCGAGACCCGCATGTCCTGAGCTTGCTGCTGTATCGCCTCGACTCCAACAATGCCAGACGGCTGATCGAAGCGCTCGCCCCAGTCCTCCCAGCCGATGGTGAGAGCATGCCTAGCCTCCACAGTCAGGCCGCGTACCTGGCCTGGCTTCGCGGAGATTCCGAGCTCGCGTTGATGCACGTCGAACACGGACTCGAGGCTGCCGACCGAAGGGGCGACGACCGTTCGATGTGGTGGGCCCAGCACCACCACATCCACATCGACTACCGGCTAACCGGCGACCGGTCGGCCGCCATCGGTGCGTTCCGGGACAATGTTGTGGCTGCCAAGGCGCTGGGCATTACGGACGGTGAGGCA
>DASRJV010000117.1:0-6476 GCA_035649295.1 Propionibacteriaceae bacterium | reverse complement strand
GCCGCCTGAACGACGAGCGGCGCCAGTTCCTTCAGAGCTTTCCCGATCAAGATCGCCGAGCGGTGCAGCGGACTCGCAAGGACTCGCTCGTAGGAGCCCAAGCTGATCTCAAACAGAAGGTTGGAGCCGGTGGTGCTCGTTCCGAACAAGCAGATCATGACGATCACCCCGGGTAGGAACCACTGCAGCGGCGACGCACCATCGATCGCGGCCGGATCTACCGATCCTGCCAGCAGCGGGCCGAAGAGCCCAAGGAAAACCAGCGGCTGAACCAGCGAGAAGATGATCGAGAACGGATCACGGAGCACCAGCGACATCTCCCGTTGGAATACGGCTCGGGTGTCAGCAACGAGCGTGCTCATGCCGCCACCTCCTCAATGTCCTCGCGCAGACTTCGGCCGGTGAGGCTGAGGAAAACGTCGTCGAGGGTCGGCACCCGTACGTCGGCGGCACGCACTTCGACTCCGGCATGATCAAGTTCACGCAACAGCCAGGGCAGCGTACGCGTGCCTTGATCAAATCGTCCAGCAATCGTTACCTCACGCGATCCGTTGGACGTGGTCAGCTCGCTGCCCCGGGCAGCAACCACAGCCGACGCGGCGGCAAGATCGCTGCCATCCACGGTCACCGCGATGCGGTCACCGGCCAACGTGGCCTTGAGATTGGCGGCAGTGTCATTGGCGATGATCTCGCCATGATCAATAACCAGCACGCGCTCGGCATGATCGTCCGCCTCTTCCAGGTAATGGGTGGTTAGCACGATGGTCGTCTCCTGACGATCACGCAGCCCATTGATGTGTTCCCAGAGGTTCGCTCGGTTGTGCGGATCCATTCCGGTTGACGGCTCATCGAGAAAGAGCAGGCCAGGGCTGTGCATCAGCCCGAGCGCGATGTCGAGCCTGCGGCGCTGGCCGCCGGACAGCGTGCTGACCCGCCGCTTCTCGAGCGAGGTCAGGTCGAGCGTCTTAGTCAGTTCCTGAGCGCGGGCAAGCGAGTCAGAGCCGTTCATGCCGTAGAACCGACCTTGCATGACGAGTTCGTCCATGACTCGGAAGCTGTGCCCGGCGCCGTCGCCTTGCCCGATGTAGCCGATCCGGGAGCGGACTTTGGCCGGCTCGGTGGTGATGCTGGCTCCGGCCACCCAGGCCTTACCCGATGTGGGCGGCAGCAGTGTGGTCAGCATCCGCAAGGTCGTTGACTTTCCGGCGCCGTTGGGCCCGAGGAACGCGACCAGCTCCCCCGCGGCAACGTCGATATCAACCCCTTTCACCGCTTCGATGGTTTCCTTCTTGCTGACGAAGTGCCTAGTCAGTCGCTCCGTGTGGATCATTCCAACCCCTCCGACTCTAACTCCGTACGCCGTACTGGATTATAATAACATACACTGTACGGAGATAACTCCAGCACAGGCCACTGACAATTTCTTGGCCCCCAGGACGTGGATCGTGACCGAGTCAACAAGACGAGAAGAACCAAGCACCGACGGTGCCGTATCAGACCAGGAGCGCACTGACGAACAGCCAGGTACGCCCGAGGGTCGCCGGGTCGTCGAGCTGCTCTGGGCGTCCACCGAGCAACCCCCGGTACGCGGTCCTAGACCTCGCATCAGCCTCGCCGAGGTTGTGGCGGCAGGTGTAGCAATCGCCGACACCGAAGGCATGGCGGCCCTGTCCATGCGGAAGGTGGCGAGCCATCTCGGAGTGGGCGCCATGTCGCTCTACACCTACGTGCCCGGGCGCTCGGAGCTGGTCGAGCTGATGATCGATCGCGTCTATGGCGAGCATGCCCTGCCTGATCCGGAGCTGCCGTGGCAGCAACGCCTCGAGCAGTGGGCTCGAGAAACCTGGCGGATCTACGGCGCGCATCCGTGGCTACTCGACTACAACATGGCGCGACTTCCCGTCGGACCGCATGTCCTCGATGTTTCCGAAACCCTTTATGCCGCACTGCAGGCCGGCGGATTCACGGGTGCCGAGAACGTCGCGATCTCCAACCTCATCCAGTGGCAGCTGCTGGGCGCAGCCCGCTCCATGATCAGCGATGCGGACGAGGCGCGGCACACCGGAGTCTCCGCCGAGGCCTACTGGAATTCCCGGGCCAGCTTCTGGGAGACCTATTTCAATTGGGACCGTTACCCGACCATGGCCGCAATCTGGGAAGCCGGCGGCTTCGATGATCCGGCCGGCTGGGATTTTGATCGGATGCTGCACCGGCTGCTCACCGGGATCGAACAGTCGGCGATGATCAGCGAGGAGCTTGGAAGGTAAGCGGATCCGGACGCTCGCCCCGACCGATGATGCAGCGGAAGTAGTACTCGTCGGGCTGTTGCGGACCCAACACCAAGATCTCCCAATCCGAGCGGCGATCCCGCGAGCGCAACATTGAGTTTGCGATCTCCTTGGTACACACGCGGCGGATATGGGCATCGGACTCCAGCTGCGATTGCCGGCGGAGCTCGTAGGTCATCCGCCCAGCGAGGAAGGTCTGGTACACATGCATCTTTTCGCAGTCCTGCTCGGTGCCGAGCCAGGGAACGTCGGAGTATCCAATCACGCCCGCCCAACATTCAGGCCGTGATGCACAGTACGTGTCGGCGCCGAGCTGTTCAGAGCAGTCGACGAATCCTGCTGGCACGACGACCGGCGTCATGGTCGGACTGGCTGCGCTTGTGGTCACAGACTGAATCGGGGTCGGTGCCGCGGCCGGCTCGTCAGCCGAGAAGAGGTTCAGCAGAGCGATACCCGACGCTACTGCGATCAACACGGCTGCGATAGCCAGCGTCGCAAGTCCTCGATGCTCCCACCGGCGGAACCTTTCGACCGGGGCCGGCTCGGGCTTGGCGTCCACCGGCTCCGCAGCGATTGGAGACGGTGAGGGTGGTGATGGTTCCTGCTTGGGCTCCAGCGGCCGCGGTGCCAGCTTGGTCGACAGATTGAGCGCCGCCAGTTGATCACGAAATTGCGATGCGGTGGGCCGGTCTGCCGGACTATCGGCCATGGCATGCAGCAGGACGTCCATGAAGCCCTTGTCGACTCCCGGTATGCGTTTGATCGGATTCTTCTGCCGCTTGATCATCTCCGGGATGCTCGGCATCTCCATCGTCTCTGACCAGCGGGGGGCGTGACCGCTGAGTACGGCATACAGCGTGGCCGCCAAGGAATAGACGTCGGCGTACTCGGTGACCGGCTGCTTTGCGAAGACCTCTGGCGGCGCGTACGCGGGAGTGATCGCCTCAACGGTCTCGCTGAGTGGAGTGTCGGGATCGATCAGTGCGGCCAAGCCGAAGTCAGCCAACCCGGCGTTGTTGTAGGCGTCGATCAAGATGTTGGCCGGCTTGACGTCTCGATGCAGCACGCCAAGCAAGTGCGCCGCAGCGAGAGCGTCCGCGATCCGTACCCCCACATCGCGGACCCGGCGCTGGCTCGGCCGCGGCTCTTGGGTCATCCACCGTGTCAGCGAACCGCCTGGACAAAGCTCCATGACCAGGAATGGGCGGTCGTCACCGAGAAGGCCCGCATCATGAACGGTGACGATGCCGGGGTGTCCAGACATCCGGCCCGCAGCGCCAGCCTCGCGTAGGAAGCGACGCTGTTCTGCCTCGGTGTCCAGCTTGCGTTCGTCGACCTTGACGGCGACCAATCGGTTCAGCGACTCTTGCCGGGCCTGCCAGACGATAGCGAAGCCGCCGCGGGCGATGGCGCGCCAATCCGCCATACCGGGAATCTCCGGTGGAACGGGGGCAGCCACGCGAACCAAGATAGTTCCGACTCCGCCGACCTGGCGCTTTATACCACGTCACTTGCCGATAACGTCGGATTCGTGAGTCGCAGCGTCTACGTCGCATCACCTGAAGGTCTCACCGGTAAATCGGCCGTAGCGCTGGGATTGCTCGATGCGCTCACCCGTGAAGTGGGCTCGGTCGGCGTGTTCCGGCCGCTGACGACGGCAAGCTCCGGCAACGACGAAATCGACCTCAGCGTTGATCTTCTTGTCAACCAACCTGGTATCTCCCAGTTCTATGACGAGGCCATTGGGGTGACCTATGAGGCCGCACGCGAAGATGCGGACGAGGCCTTGCATATCATCGTCGAACGCTTCGGCCAGCTCACTGATCGATTCGAAGTGATCTTGGTCATCGGCTCGGACTATACAGATGTCGCGACCGGCACAGAGCTGTCGTTCAATGCCAAGATCGCCGCCAATCTTGGGTCTCCAGTGGTGCTGGTGGTGCACGGCCGGAGGCGCAGTCCGGAGCAGATTCGCGCGGCAGCCGCCAGCGCGATCGCGGAACTGCGAGCCAATCACGCGCGCACCGTAGCGGTGATCGCCAATCGTGTTGATCATGATTCGGCTGATGCGATTCGCAGAGCGCTTGCCAACCTCCCCGATGTAGTGACGGCTGCAATCACAGAAAGCCCACTGCTTTCCGCACCGACCTTTCGAGCACTGGTGGAGGCCGCGGACGCCGAGCTGGTGCTCGGCAGCCAGGCCTGGATGGATCGAGAAGCCCTGAGTCTGATCGTGGCAGCAATGAGCCTGCCACACGTCTTGGAGCGACTTAGCCTGGATGTCGCAGTGATCGCGCCCAGCGACCGTACCGATCTCATCCCGGGCCTGATGCTCGCGCACCAGTCAGGCACGTTCCCGCCGCTGGCTGGGATCTTGCTCACGGGTGGCTATGAGATCCCCGAGAGCATTCGCCGGTTGTCCGAAGGTGTGCAGCAGGACTTGCCGATTGCAATGACCAGCCTGGGCACCTTCACGACAGCCGAGCGACTGATGCGGGTACGTGGACCGATCACCAAGGATTCCAGCCGCAAGATCGAAACGGCGCATCGGGCGTTCGCCGAACAGGTCGATCACCGGGCTCTGCTGTCCGCGATCGATATTTCCGGCTCCGAGGTCCGTACGCCGTTGATGTTCGAGTACCAGCTCGTGGAATGTGCCCGCGCCGATCGGCAGCAGATCGTCCTTCCGGAGAGCCAGGATGATCGAATCCTGGAGGCAGCGGCGATCTTGCTGCGGCGTGGCGTGGCCGACCTGACGTTGCTTGGCGAGGAGACCAAAGTCCGCGCCCGCGCCTCGACCCTCGGTCTTGATCTTGACGAGGTGTCGATCATGTCGCCGTTCGATACTGATCTTGTCGAGCAGTTTGCAGCCGCGTACGCCGCAGCCCGGGCGCACAAGGGGATGACCGTTGAGCGGGCCCGAGATATCGTGACCGACATTTCCTATTTCGGCACGCTGATGGTCCATCTCGGGCTCGCCGACGGGATGGTCTCAGGTGCGGTCAACACCACCGCGCACACCATCCGCCCGGCGTTGGAGTTCATCAAGACCAAGCCTGGAGTGAACACGATCTCCAGCGTGTTTCTGATGTGCCTAGCTGATCGAGTGCTGGTCTACGGTGACTGCGCGGTGATTCCCGAGCCGACGACCGAGCAGCTGGCTGACATCGCGATCTCCTCCGCGGAGACTGCGCAGCAGTTCGGCATCGAGCCGCGGGTGGCGATGCTGTCGTACTCGACCGGCACTTCGGGATCGGGAGCTGACGTGGAGAAGGTACGGGCCGCCACGAAGCTGGTGGCCCAGCGTGCGCCTGAATTGTTGTTGGAGGGCCCGATCCAGTACGACGCAGCGATCGATCCCGAGGTGGCGCGGACCAAGTTGCCGGACTCACCGGTCGCGGGGCGCGCCACAGTGTTCATCTTTCCGGACCTGAACACCGGCAACAACACCTACAAGGCGGTGCAGCGCAGCGCTCACGCGATCGCAATTGGGCCAGTACTGCAAGGGCTCCGGAAGCCGGTGAACGATCTGTCTCGCGGGGCGCTGGTATCCGACATCGTGAACACGGTTGCAATCACTGCCGTGCAGGCGCAAGCGATCAAACAGACCCAGCCAGTGCAGGCAGCGGCTGCGGGGAATCAGGCATGAAGGAGACACCCGTTTTGGTCCTGAACGCGGGTTCCTCGTCGCTGAAATATCAGCTGGTGGTGCCGGAGACTGCCGAGGTGCGGGCCAAGGGCATCATCGAGCGGATCGGGGAAGCAGGCAGTTCGATTGCTGATCATGATGCGGCCGTACGGGCTATGGAAGACGAACTGACGACCTCCGGCGGCGATCTTGACACGGTGGGTTTGCGAGCTGTCGGCCACCGCGTCGTCCACGGCGGGCCGGATTTCTCCGATCCCACGATCATCGATGATCACGTGCTCGACGAGATCAAGGACCTGATTCCACTGGCGCCGTTGCACAATCCAGGAGCGGTGTCGGGTATCGAGGCAGCGCGGGCCGAGTTCGCCGTGCCGCATGTTGCGATCTTCGATACTGCGTTCTTCAGCACCCTGCCAGCCGCGGCTGCGACGTATGCGATCCCTCGTGATCTTGCGGAGAAATATCGGATCCGGCGCTATGGATTCCACGGCACGTCGCATCAATTCGTCTCTCGCGCTGCAGCCGAGCTAGTTGGCCGT
>DASRJV010000116.1:0-6106 GCA_035649295.1 Propionibacteriaceae bacterium | reverse complement strand
GCATCGTGGTCGTCGAACGTAGCCTGCTCGGATCTGGATCCTCGGCGAAGCCGTTGGGTGGGGTCAGGGCAACGTTCTCTGATCCGGGCAATATTTTGCTGGCGCAGCGCAGCCTCGAAGCCTACGAGCGATTCAGAGCCGAGTTCCGGGTCGACATCGGCCTTCGGCAGGTCGGATACCTGTTCTTATGCCGGACCGAGAACGAACTGGCCGCCGTCGAATCGTCAACCGAACTACAGAACGACCTCGGCGGCTCCTCGGAGATGGTGAGCCCCGGGCGAGCCGCTCAACTCAACCCTCTCATCGATCCATCGGTTCTCCTCGGCGCGTCATTCTCGCCGCGAGACGGCTACGCCCAGCCGGGGCAGGTCGTCCGGGGCTATGCCGACGCGGCTCGCAACCTAGGTGTCGTGTTCAGCGAACAGACAGAAGTCACCGGGATCGACACCGACGACGGCAAGGTGACAGCCGTGCGGACCAACCATGGCCGGGTGAGGACCGACACTGTGATCTGCGCCGCTGGGGCTTGGTCGCAGCGCATCGGTGAAATGGCAAGGATCTCATTGCCGGTCCTTCCGGTCCGCCGGCAGATCGGCTTCACCGGACCGCTGATGGAACCCATGCCCATAGTGCCGTTCACCCTCGACCTGGCCAGCACCTTGTACTTCCACAATGCCGGAGACGGCCTGCTGCTCGGGATTTCTGATGCCAGCCAGAGTCCTGGCTTCGGCCGGGAGTTCTCATATGAGTGGCTCGCGGCATTCGACGAGGCCGCAGCCGTCGTCGCCCCGTCTCTCGTCGGCGTGAGACTGGAGGCGGGCTGGGCTGGGCTCTACGAGAACACGCCCGATCACAATGCCTTGATCGGCAGAGCCGACGCTCCCAGAAACTTCCTGTACGCGACGGGATTCTCCGGCCACGGATTCCTGCAGGCCCCCGCCGTGGGCGAGTTGGTCACCGACTTGTTCCTGGAACGTGACTCCTTCATGGATCCTCACCCGTTCAGGGCAGATCGGTTTCGCGATGCTGAAGCCCTCAGCGAGGTGCACATCATCTAGCGACCGATGTGCTCAGTGAATGATCAAGGGGCCTCGTTTGCGTAGCCTTCCTCACGAGCTCGGCGGATGAGGTCAGGACTCAGCGGTCCTTCACCGACTGCCGCGTCGACCTCGACCTCGGCACCCGAGATGTGCTCGTGCATCCAAGGATCGGCGCTCTTCTCCGCCTCGAGGCCATGCTCGGAAAGGTGCGCGTCCCCGATAACGCGCCGGCGTACCGCGTACACGACGAGCACTAGCGCCCAGGCAAGCAGGCTCAGGATCAGCTGCGAACGGGTTTCCGCGCCGAAACCCATAGCAATCAGGACGGCCACGATGGCGGCTGCGGTCAGCACGGTCAGCACCGGGTAGAGCCACATCTTCACGACAAGCCGTTCCGGCGGAACCATGCGTCGCATCCGTAGCTGAGACAGGCAGATGAGCAGGTAGACGAACAGGATGATCGCGCCGGAGGAGTTGAGGAGGAAGAGGAAGACCCGATCTGGCGAGACCGCCGCCGCGATGACGCAGAGGAATCCCACCACCGTCGAGAAAAGAATCGCCCACATTGGGACACCCTTCCCGTTGAGCGTGAGCAGCCGCTCCGGTGCTTCATTGCGGGCTGCAAGCACGAACAACATGCGTGAGGCCGTATAGAGCCCTGAATTAAGGCAGGACAGCACCGCCGTCAAAACGACGAAATTCATGACCTCGGCAGCAAAGCCGATGCCCATCACCTCGAACGCTGAAACGTAGGGAGACTCCCCGAGCTCGGCGGAGTTCCAAGGCAAGATCGTCGCGAGCAAGAAGATCGAGCCGACGAAGAACACGATGACCCGCAGCACCACCGAGTTCGTCGCCCTGACGATAGCCCGCTCTGGCTCGTCCGATTCTGCCGCCGCGATCGTGGCAATCTCGGCTCCAACCATCGAAAAGATCACGACCACGATGGCAGAGAACAGAGCACCTACCCCGTTCGGGAAGAACCCACCGTGCGCGGTGAGATTGGAGAAGTCCATGTCTTTGCCGGGCCACAGGCCGAAAATGAACAAGGTGCCGAGCACGATGAAGATCACGATGGTGGCCACCTTCACCCCAGCGAACCAGTACTCGAACTCCCCATAGGAGCGGACCGAATACAAGTTCGTAGCGGTCATCAGCACCATCAAGATCAAGGAGAGCAGCCACAGCGGCAGGGGAACCCAGCGCTGCAGGATGCCCGCCCCGGCGACCGCTTCAAAGCCCACCACGATCACCCAGAAGTACCAATAGAGCCAGCCGACGGAGAAGCCAGCCCATCCGCCGAGTGACTTGCGGGCGTAGTCGGCGAAGGACCCGGTCGCAGGATCTGCTGCGGCCATCTCACCGAGCATGCGCATGACCATGATGATGAGCACACCTGTGAGTGCATAGGTGATGAAGGCGGCCGGGCCGACCTCGGCGATGACCGCGCCGGAGCCGACAAATAGCCCGGCTCCGATCACACCCCCAATGGCGATCATGGCCAGGTGCCGTTGCCTGAGACCCTTCCCGAGTTGACCGTCCGAACCATGAGCCATGGCTTCCTCCTGATGCGAGGGAGGTCGTATTTGGGATGCGCTACTCGATACGCTACTCGGGATGGACTGATCCGCTCTAGAGCAATGCTGGGTCTTGATCACAACCGACAGCTGATCAAGGAGGGCCAATGGTAAACCGGCTGCTTGTCTGGGCGGGAGAGAACAGCCGCCTGGAACGCGTCGCCAACACCAACTCGTTGGCCGCGAAGATGGTGCACCGCTACGTCGCGGGTCCCGCCTTGGAGGATGGCGTCGCAGCTGCGGTTGAACTCAACAGCCAAGGGATCCGCGGGATCCTCGACCTGCTCGGCGAGGCTGTCACCGATCTCAGCGGTGCCAGTCAGGCGACCAATCAGTATCTCGAAGCCGTCCAGACCATCGCTGATCGTGGGATCGACTCGACCGTATCCCTGAAGCTGACTCAACTTGGACTCTTGATCGACCGCAAAGCCTGCGTGGCCAACCTGGCCACCGTGCTGGACCGCGGCCGAGAGGTCGGTGTCGGTGTCGAGATCGACATGGAGCAAAGCGACGTTGCCGGGGACACCATCGAGGTGTACCGAGAGGCGGCAGCTACGCATCCAGGCACCAGAATGGCCATCCAGGCCTACCTGCGCCGTACGCCCGCGGACCTCGACTCGTTGGAGGCACTGCGGCCGAGAATCCGGCTGGTCAAGGGCGCATACGCGGAGCCGATCGACCGTGCGCTGCGGTCCAAGAAGGAGATCACCGCCGAGTACCAGCACCTGAGCGAGTGGCTGCTGAAACACGGCACACTTCCCGCCTTCGGAACCCATGACAACGCCTGCATTGACTTTGCGATGAAGGCAGCGAACCGGCTTGGTTTGGGTCAGCGCGACTACGAGATCCAGCTGCTGTACGGCATTCGGCGGAACCTGCAGCACGACCTGGCAGACAAGGGTTATCGCGTCGGCGTGTACATACCGTTCGGCTCAGCCTGGTATCCGTATCTGATGCGGCGTATGGCGGAGCGGCCCGCCAACCTGTTGTTCTTCCTGCGAGCCGCCGTCGGTCGTTGAATCAGACCGGCAGCAGGAATTCGCTGTTAACGAAGGGATGAGGAGCGCGATGGACGCCGTAACGAACGTGCCGCCTCCAATCAACGAACCGGTCCTGGATTATGCGCCAGGCAGCTCCGAACGGACCGAGCTCGAGGCCCGGCTGAAGCAGATCGCCGCGGACCAGGTCGAGCTCACCATGACTGTCGGCGACGAGCACCGGCTGGGCGGTGGCGACCCAATCGAGGTCGTTCAGCCTCACCGCCGACAGGCAAAGCTGGGCACCTTGGCCGACGCGACCGCCGACGACGTACGGCGGGCAATCGATGCAGCGGCAGCCGCGGCGGCTTCTTGGCAGCGCATGTCCTTCGACGACCGTGCGGCAATCTTCCTCAAGGCCGCGGACCTGCTTGCGGGGCCATGGCGAGCCACGCTCAACGCAGCCACCATGCTCGGCCAGAGCAAGACCGCCTACCAGGCAGAGATCGACTCGGCGTGTGAGATGGCTGACTTTTGGCGATTCAACGTTGCCTTCGCCCGACAAATCCTTGAAGAGCAGCCGATCAGCAGTCCCGGGGTCTGGAACCGCCTCGACCACCGCCCTCTAGAGGGCTTCGTGCTGGCGATCACTCCCTTCAACTTCACAGCCATTGCCGGGAACCTGCCAACCGCGCCAGCCTTGATGGGCAACACCGTTGTCTGGAAGCCGGCACCGACCCAGCAGCTGTCGGCACACTTCACGATGCAGCTGCTCGAAGCTGCCGGTCTGCCCCCCGGAGTGATCAACATGGTCACCGGGCGCGGTGAGGCGATCAGTGAAGTTGCGGTCCCCGACCCAGGGCTCGCCGGCATTCATTTCACTGGCTCAACCGCGGTCTTCGGTCACTTGTGGGATTCCGTCGCGCGCAACCTGCGGGCCTACCGGGCCTACCCGCGGCTGGTCGGGGAGACCGGCGGCAAGGACTTCGTGGTGGCCCATCCGTCGGCAGACGTTGACGTCCTGAGGGTGGCTCTGATCAGGGGCGCGTTCGAGTATCAGGGCCAGAAGTGCTCGGCAGCGTCTCGGGCATATATCCCACGGTCGGTGTGGGCCCAGCTCCGCGACCAGCTGGTTGACGAGGTCGAGAACCTCACCATGGGCGATGTCACCGACTTCCGCAACTTCATGGGCGCGGTGATCGACGACCGGTCGTTCGCCAAGCTGAGCAGCGTCCTCGATCGAGTCCGGGGGGAGGAGGGCGTGGAGATCGTCGCCGGCGGCAGTGCCGACGACAGCGAGGGCTACTTCGTCCGGCCGACCATCGTAGTGGCGGACGATCCTGATCATGAGGTGTTCACCACCGAGTACTTCGGTCCGATTCTTGGCGTGTTCATCTATGACGACGCCGAGTACGACAAGGTGCTGCGCGAGTCCGCGGCAATCGGTGCGTACGGGCTGACCGGTTCGATCATTGCTGCCGATCGAGCTGCCATCGTCGAGGCTATGGACGTGTTGCGTTTCGCTGCCGGGAACTTCTACATCAATGACAAGCCCACAGGTGCAGTCGTGGGTCAGCAACCGTTCGGCGGTGCACGGGCCAGTGGCACCAACGACAAAGCAGGTTCGGTGCTTAATCTTCTCCGCTGGGTTTCGCCCCGAACGATCAAAGAGACATTCGTACCAGCAACCGACTATCGGTACCCTTTCATGCGCTAGCCGCCTAGTGGGCTGTCTCGCAGCCGCACACCTGACTTGGACACGGGTGCCGCTCCGGAACATTAGGGTCGAGTCATGATCAGAGTTTGCTTCGCCGGCGTCACCGGGTGGACAGCGCCGCCGATCGTGGCTGCGATCGACGCGTCGGATGACCTCAACTTGGCGTGTGGGGTGTCCCGGTCTGCTGCCGGGCGGACACTGGCAGAGGCGACAGCGTCCCGAAGTGACGGGTTCATCTATGCCTCGGTATCAGAGGCCCTGCAGTCCACGGAGATCGATGTCCTCGTCGACTACACCAGCGCCGCCGCAGTCAGGGACAACGTGCTGACCGCCGTACAGGCCGGGGTACACGTCGTCGTCGGCTCGAGCGGACTTGCCAAGAACGACTATGCCGAACTCGACCGTCTCGCCCGCGACCGCGGTGTGGGTGTTATCGCTGCGGGAAACTTCTCGATCATGGCCGCGGTCTTGAAGCAGGCCGCCGTCCTGGCAGCCCAGCATCTGCAGCACTGGGAGATCCTCGACTACGCCAGCGCCGGCAAGCCAGATGTGCCCAGCGGCACCTCACGAGAACTCGCCGAGACCCTGGCAGAGGTCCGCATCCCACAGTCCGCGGTGCCATTGCCGCAGTTGGACGGCCCGGTCGAGGCACGCGGCGCTGAGGTGGCCGGCACCCGGATCCACTCGGTACGGCTGCCCAGCTTCGTGGTCACGACCGAAATCGTTTTCGGCGGCGCCGGGGAGCGCTTGGTAATGCGCCATGATCCGGGCGAAAGCCCAGAGCCATACGTGGCG
>DASRJV010000115.1:0-6127 GCA_035649295.1 Propionibacteriaceae bacterium | reverse complement strand
GGTGCAGAAGTCAGCCTGGCCGACCGAGGAGTGGGAGCTGGTGCGCAGTCTGGTTGACATCAGCATCCCGGAAGACGATCTGTTCGCAGGAATCGCCGAACCAGCGGCGAGTAGAGTTTCAGCATGATCCTGCTCGACGTCGACCCGAACGTGGTCAAGCCGGGTTGGACGGCCTTCATCGTCGTGCTGCTCTTGGGGATCGCCATGGTCTTCTTGTATCTGAGCATGCGGAAACAGTTCCGTAAGATCCGTGCGCTGGAGGACGAGGCATCAGACGACGAGGCATCAGACAGTGCCGAGGACTCCCCGTCGCAGCAGCCCCCTCGCACCCAAAGCTGATGCCGGCCGCGAGGTACGCGGAACGTGCCGCATAGGGTCGGAGGATGACAGGCGGCAATCGCCTCGCCGCGGCGACAAGCCCGTACCTACTGCAGCACGCCGAGAACCCAGTTCATTGGTGGCCCTGGTCGGATGACGCGTTTGACGCGGCTGCCGAACGACAGGTGCCAGTCTTCCTCTCCGTTGGATACGCAGCGTGCCACTGGTGCCATGTAATGGCCCATGAGTCCTTCGAGGACCAGCAAACGGCTGCTCTGATCAACGAGCACTTCGTGGCGATCAAGGTCGATCGCGAGGAGCGCCCAGATGTCGACTCGGTCTACATGCAAGCCACCCAGGCGTTGACCGGGCAGGGTGGCTGGCCGATGAGCGTGTTTCTGACGCCGGACCGCAAGCCGTTCTACGCCGGAACCTATTTCCCGCCCACACCACGTCATGGACTGCCGTCCTTTCAACAGGTTTTGCAGGCAATCACGTCCGCCTGGCAGGACCGGCAGGCAGAGATTCTCGACAGTGCCTCGCAGATTGCTCGCCAACTGTCAACGCAGCAAGTCCTGGGTGGCTCCAAGATGCCGACCGCAGCCGAGTGTGCGGAGTCGATCTTGTTGCTCCAGGGCGAGTTCGACCCGACGCACGGCGGCTTCGGTCGGGCCCCTAAGTTCCCACCTTCGATGGTGCTTGAGGCGTTGCTTCGCGATGGCGGCGAAGCAGCAACGCTGATGGCTGGACGGACGCTAGAGGCTATGGCGCGAGGTGGCATCTACGACCAGATCGGTGGGGGCTTTTCGCGCTACAGCGTTGACGCGGGGTGGGTGGTACCGCACTTCGAGAAGATGCTCTACGACAACGCCTTGCTCCTCGCTGTGTACGCCCACTGGTGGCGTCGTAGCCGCAACCCGCTGGCCGAACGCGTCGTCACCGAGACGGTTGCCTGGCTGCAGCGCGAGATGCGCACCGAGCAGGGCGCGTTCGCTGCGAGTCTGGATGCCGACTCGAAGGATGATCATGGTGCCCTCCGCGAGGGTGCCTACTACGTCTGGAATCGTGATCAACTTGCCGCGGCGCTTGGTGAAGAGGACATGGCCTGGGTGGCCGAGGTCTTCTCGGTGACACCAGCAGGAACGTTTGAGCATGGGGCCTCGACCCTGCAACTGCGGTCAGATCATGATCAAGACCGGTTGGCGGATGCTCGCGAACGACTACGGGTCGCGCGCGATCAGCGCTCGCATCCCGGACGCGACGACAAGGTTGTTGCCGCCTGGAACGCGTTGCTGGTGGATGCGCTGGTGCAGGCCGCCTTGATCTTCGCTCGTCCGGAATGGCTGCAGATTGCGACTGAGGCAGCCGAGCACATCTGGCAGTTGCACTGGCGAGACGGCCGGCTGCGACGCACGTCTCGCGATGGCGTCACCGGAGAAGCATTCGGCATCCTCGAGGACTACGCGGCGTTTGCCATCGCTGCCGTGCGGCTGGCGGCGGTCCATGCGGAACCTACGTGGCTTGCCCGCGCGGAGCGGCTGCTCGACGTGATCATGAAGCAGTTCAACGACTCCGCCGGCGGATTCTTCGACACCGCCGCCGACGCCGAACGGCTTTATACCCGGCCTCAGGATCCGACTGATAATGCCACGCCGTCCGGCCTGAGCGCAGCTGTCCATGCGTTGCGTCTGATGGCTGAGCTAACTGGGGAGGACCGCTACAGCGCCCGCGCCGATCGAGCAGCCGCCAGCGCCAGCGAGTTGGTTCGACGGGCGCCCAGGTTCGCAGGCTGGCTGCTCGCCGACGCAATCAGCCAGACGTCGCGGCAGAGGCCGGTCCAGGTTGCCGTGGTCGGACCCGAGGATGCGGCTCGAGCCGAGCTGGTGCTGGTTGCCCACGAGCTCGCGCCGGCCGGATCAGTCGTCGTGGCCGGCCTGCCCGATCAAGCCGGCATGGCCCTGCTGGCGGACCGGCCCCTGATCAACAACCAGCCGACGGCTTACGTCTGCCGGCACTTCGTCTGCAAGCTTCCAGTTACCTCCGCTGACGATTTGGCCAAGCAGCTCCAGGCCACCCATTAGCGGATTCCGCGCGATCCTCGCGAGCGCAGCGAGCAATCAGACATTGCGCGGGCAGCTCAAATCAAAAGCGTTGATCAGGTTCAGTGCGCGTAACTGATCATCGATATCGCGATGTAGTGGCATACGAAACCGGCGATCGTGCCGACGTGAAAGATCTCGTGGAAACCGAACCACGAGGGAGAGGGGTTGGGACGCTTTCGGGCATAGACCACCGCGCCAAGGGTGTAGCAGATGCCGCCCGCCATTATCAAGATCAGTACAGCGAGCCCAGCAGCATGATAAAAGGCTCCGAGCCAGCCGAGCGCGGTCCAACCCATCAGGATGTAGAGCACTGTGTAGAGCCAGCGCGGCGCGGATAGCCAGAACAGCCGGAAGAACAATCCACCTACAGCGGCGGCCCAGACGACGCTGAGCAAGATCACCCGTGAAACACCGTCGAGCAAGATCAACGCCAGCGGCGTGTACGTTGCCGCGATGAAGACATAGATGTTTGCATGGTCCATCCTGCGGAGTACCGCATGGCCGCGGGCTCCCCAACTTCCACGATGGTAGATACCACTGGTGCCGAAGAGGAGCACGGATGCGGCCAGGAAGACCGACCCTCCTATCACCCCCGCAGGTGTCGACGCCAGGCAAATGAGCACGATGCCGGCGGCTAAGGCGAGGGGCGCCATGCCGGCATGCAGCCAACCACGAAGCCGCGGCTTGACGACGCTCAGCACTTCGGTGAGCGGCGTATCGGCGTCTTCGCGGCTCGGCTGCGAGGGTCGGCCTTCGCCCAGATGAACTGTCGGCACGTTTGCCCTTCGAATGAATCGGCCCAAGCTACTGCTCGGTAGATCAGAGTAGGGGATCGGGTGGAGAAGACCAACCGCTGCGGCGAGGCGGAATTGCCGGCCGCCCCGGGATACGCTGCCAGTTGTGGCACGTCTCGACCGGTTGCGCGAGTTCGTGGACCGTCTGCATCCGTCGGGCTTGCTCTATGCGACTTACGAGCATCGGCTCATTGCCGAGCTCGACCCCAAAAGATTGCCACGGCACGTCGCCGTGCTGGCTGACGGCAATCGCCGCTGGGCGCGTACCAACGCTCCGGACCAACCGTTCGTCGCGGGCTACCAGGCTGGCGCCGACAAACTCAAGGAGTTCGTGGAGTGGTGCGACGAGATCGGGATCCCGGTCGTCACACTGTGGGTGCTCTCCACGGACAACTTCTCGCGCGCCAAACGTGAGGAGATCGAGCCGTTGCTCGGGGTGATCGAGCACATGGTGAGCGACTTGGCGGCGACCAGGCGTTGGCAGGTCCATCCCGTCGGGGCGCTGGACCTGCTACCGGATCAGTCGGCCAAGCGCCTCAAGATGGCCGATCGGGATACGGCCGACATCGACGGCATGCTGGTGAACATCGCGGTCTCCTACGGCGGACGACACGAGTTGCGCGACGCCGTACGCTCTCTGCTTGCTGAGCATGCGAAGAACGGCACCTCGATCGACGAACTTGCCCAGACCCTTGACATCGAACACATCGCCGAGCATCTCTACACCAAGGGCCAACCAGATCCCGACTTGATCATTCGGACATCTGGGGAGCAGCGGTTGTCAGGGTTCTTGATGTGGCAGTCCGCACACAGCGAGTTCTACTTCTGCGAAGCGCTGTGGCCTGACTTCCGGAAGGTGGACTTCATCCGGGCGTTGCGCTCGTACGGGCAGCGGGAGCGGCGCTTCGGGCGCTGACTCCGGCCCGAGCCGGCCCTCAGCCGAGTCGAAACATTGCCGGCGGCTGATGATTTCCCCACCGCTGAGTGGGTAGTCCGGTTAGTGGGTGTGGACCAGCCCGCGCCCGGTCAAGGGAGGCAGCAGATGTCAGCCGTCAGCCGAGTTCCCGCCGCAGCGCCGTCATCGGTGCGCAAAGTAATTGTGGCCAGCCTGATCGGCACGTCGCTGGAGTGGTACGACTTCTTCATCTACGGGACCGCTGCGGCTCTGGTTTTCAACCAGCTCTTCTTTCCGACCTTCGAGCCGCTGGTCGGAACGCTGCTCGCCTTCACCACCTATGCAGTCGGCTTCATCGCTCGGCCACTGGGCGGGTTGGTCTTCGGCCACTACGGCGACCGGATCGGCCGCAAGAACGTCTTGGTAGTGACCTTGCTGCTGATGGGCATTGCCACCTTCGCCATCGGTCTGCTGCCGACCTATGCCACCATCGGCGTCTGGGCACCGATCCTGCTGGTCGCGCTGCGCTTTCTACAGGGTCTCGGCCTCGGCGGCGAATGGGGCGGTGCGGTGTTGATGACCCTGGAGTCCGGCGACCCGAACCGCCGGGGCCTGAACGCCAGCTGGCCACAGGTCGGTGTCCCCCTCGGACTGCTGCTGGCCAACGGGGTCCTGTCGCTGATGGGCGCGCTGACCAGCGAGCCCGCGTTCCTGAGCTGGGGCTGGCGGGTGCCATTCCTGCTCAGCGGCTTGTTGGTCCTGGTGGGCCTGTGGATCCGGATGACGATCGCGGAGAGCCCGCTGTTCCGGGAGGTTGAGGAGTCCCAGACCAAGGTTGGGGCGCCGATCATGGAGGTCCTGCGCAGCTACCCCAAACAAGTGCTGCTCGCCGTCGGCGCGCGCGTCGGCGTCGACGTCGCCTTCTACACCTTCGTGCTCTTCGTCACCACCTACGTCGCCACCTATCTCAAGCTGCCCCGGAACTACGCCCTGAACGCCGTGCTTATTGCCGCCGCCGTCCAGGTCGCACTGATCCCGTTCTTCGGCAGCCTGTCCGACCGGTTGGGGCGCCGGCCGGTCTACTTGGCCGGGGCGATCGGCGCGGCGGTGTGGGTCTTCGTCTTTTTCGCGCTCCAGGACACCGGCCAGTTCGCGCTGATCGTGCTGGCCGTCGTAGTCGCACTCGTCTTCCATGCTGCGATGTACGGGCCGCAGGCGGCGTTCATCTCAGAGATGTTCCCGACCAGGGTTCGATACACCGGCGCCTCCATGGGCTACCAGCTGGCCGGCATCATCGGAGGGGCGCTCGCGCCGATTATCTCTGTGGCTCTACTAGACCGCTTCGACACCTCGATCGCCGTGTCCGTGTACGCGGTCGCCATGCTGCTCGTGACAATCATCTGCGTGCTGCTGGCACCCGAGACTTCGAAGGTCGACCTGCACGCCGACCCCGCGAAACAGCCGACGAGGGCACCGTGAGCGAGCCGTCCGCATCACCCGTCGTAGACCTCAACAGCGACCTCGGCGAGGGGTTCGGGATCTGGACCCTTGGTGATGACGACGCCTTGCTTGACATCGTCACCAGCGCCAACGTCGCCTGCGGCTTCCATGCCGGCGACCCCAACATCCTGCGCCGAGTCTGCGAGGTAGCCGTTGGCCACGGTGTGGCGATCGGTGCCCAGGTGAGTTACCGGGACCTGGCCGGCTTTGGTCGCCGCAGCATCGACATCGACGCGGCGAGCCTGACCAATGACGTGATCTACCAGATCGCGGCATTGGATGGGTTCTCGAGAATCGCCGGGTCGCGCGTGCGTTATGTCAAGCCGCACGGGGCCCTCTACAACCGGACCGTGCACGACGAGCACCAGGCAGCGGCCGTTGTCGCCGCGCTGGTCGCGTACGACCCCACGCTTCCGCTGCTGGGGCTGCCGGGGTCGGCGCTGCTGCGGCATGCCGAGCAGGCCGGTTTGAGCGCGGTCACGGAGGCCTTCGCGGACCGTGGGTACACCGCCCAAGCC
>DASRJV010000114.1:0-16890 GCA_035649295.1 Propionibacteriaceae bacterium | reverse complement strand
TTCGGCGTGACTCGAGATCGGTAACGCGGTGCTCAATGTCGGCAAGCGCCGCCTCGACCGCGTCCGGGCTGGCGCTCACCGACGCCTCTGCCAGCGCCTTGACCGCCTCGGCCATCCGTGCTGTATACGGCGACTCCATGGGCAGCACCGTAACGATCTCCGAGCAAGGCGTCTGCCAGTTCGATCAAAGGCAGAACTTGTTGAGCTCACCGAGTGAGCGCAGCACCGAGCCCCCATGCCGGGCCGTTGCCTTCAGCGCACAGTCAGTAGGGCCAAAAAGATAGCGTTGTGGCGTGGCGGCAAGCGAAAGAGCCGACCTAGCTGAGGTGGCGGACTGGGTCGAAGGACTCCGCGCGGCAGCGCACAAGGCACGCGAGGAGGGCGACATCAGGCTGGCCGAAGCGTTGGATATCACCCGCTTCGAGGTCTATGAGCGTTACCTCGACGAGGAGCTGTACCAACCCCGTCGAGTCCTCCGGGGTTGATGGCTTCGTCCCCAGGGTTTTCCACATATGTCGACTAAGGAAGTTTCACAGCACTGCCGCTGACCCGAGGGGCAAGGTCGACTTGATCAACTTCGAACGCGATCGGTCGATTGATCAAGTAGCCGGATGTCTCGCTAGCCATCTGAGACATGATCATCCTTGCCCACGGAGGATCTAAGTGTCTCGACTGCAGACAGCAATGCGCACGGGCCCAAGGAGACCCGTGCGCGGGACCAAAGTATCAGCCGCGCTGGATCTGAATGCGGCGGGAAACCGCCTCGGCGGACGGCTTGGGCATCCGGATTTCCAGGACGCCGTCCTTATAGGTCGCGGAGACCACCTCGGGTGAGGCACCTGCCGGAAGCCGGACCTGCCGAACGAAGCTGCCATAGCGGAATTCGCTGTGGAATCCCGTATCAACCTTCTCCCGACTGCTCTCTCGACGCTCTGCCGAGATGGTGAGTACGCCGTTGTCGACCGATACATCGATGTCTCGGTCGGGATCGACCCCCGGCAGCTCAGCGCGGACAACCAACTCGTTGCCCTCGAGGAATTCCTCGACCTTGATATCTCGGAACGGCGCCATCGCCTCGAAAGGCCAGCCACTCCACAGGTCCATCAGACCGCGTGGCCAGCGAGTCAGTGCGCTCCCACTCTGGACTTCCTTCGACTCGCTGGATTGAGGCTGCGTGCTTCCCGATTCGGGCTGCGTGGTCATTCGGATCTCCTTTCCTGGGCGAGTGCCTCTCGCCCGTCTCTCCACCATGTCGCGACACGGGGAACGGTGACCAAGGTGCGGGCTCGTCAAATAGCTCGATATGGCTATTCGGGGTCTCCGTCGCCGCGCGAGTCTAGAGCCGCACCGGGGGCGTGGACCATCGGCAGACGCAGATGCGCCTTACCATTCGCGGTGAACGAATAAGCACGATTGAAAGCGTCGGTGGTCACGCCGCCGACCACTCTGCCGTGCTCATTGATCTTCGCCCTGTACCTCTGCCGAAGCGCCGTTCGCAACTCCTCTAAATAGACCTCGTCGTGAGTGACGCTGCCAATAATCGGAAAGAGGTCTGGGTTCACGGGCCAACGCACGTCCGTATCGCTAGCGGCTGTCGCAGAGATGGATTCTCCGCAACCTTCGACGGTGCCATCGAGATGGTGGACGAGCGTCATCTTCACGATGAGGCCATTCGACTGCATCAGCTCCCAGTCACCGCTCATGTCCCACTTCACCATCGGTGGTCTCCGCAAGCGATTCGGGGGTTTGGTGGGCGAATTATACCGATCCGCACGGGCGGCGTCCAGAGCCAGCCGTCCCACCAACGCATAACGCCCTGGTTGTCCTGGTAATAGCCACACACTAGAGGCGTGACCGCGGCCCGTGAGAAGCCCAGCCCGATTGAGGTTTGGCTCAGACAACGGAACCTGAGCGTCAGCTGCAAGGTCGTCTACGGGGGCGAATCCACCGAGGAATTGGAGATTGACTTGCTGTCGATGCGGGGCGCCCAGCGCGAGATCACCGGCTGGCTGATCAGTCAGGGCTATATGCCGGATGGTCGGTGGGCCGCCGAGGCGGGGGTTGATGACGAGACGTGGGCGAAGGTTCAAGCTCGCCTGACACAACGGCTCAGCGCCCGATCATCATCCCAGGGGGTGGCACAGCTGGAATGTGGCAAGTGTGACGAGCAGGTTAATTCTGTCGCCTTGCCCGGTGCGGGCGCGTCGGCCTCAGTAGCGTTGCGTCGCCCCGCCAGGTCATACGCCCCCGGGCAATATGATCCGGGCCGGCGGGGTGACCCACATATGAAGCAGCCCTCGGGTGACGACCCGAGGGCTGTCGGAAACTAACCTCGCGCCATGAGTAGCTCGCCTCGGTCGGTTACAGCGACTCCAAGAGCCGCTCAGCTGCCGCGCGCTCCGCTTCGCCCATCTCTGGATTTCACGTTGCGCGTGGCTGAAGTAAGCCTGCTCTCGTGTGGTTCTACAACGTGACAGCGTTCAGCGTGCTACTGGTGGCGATCTTCCATGCCAGCTTCGACGGCGCAATCAACCAGCTGTCCTACGATGTCGTACCGGCGTCGAACACCGCCAGATTCTTGATCTTTAGCGCGGTGATCCTGCTGGCGGCTACCATCGTGATCATCGCCACCAGGGGTCGGCTCGGATGAGCCAGGGAGACCGTGGACGCTCCGGTCGCTGTCTCTGATCCAGACATGTACCCGGAGCCTCGACCCATCAGGGAAGGCGACTGAAGATCAGTATGTCTGCGTCACGATCTTCCAACGTGCAGCAAACGGCGATGAGGACCACTGCTGCCTTGGTCATGCCGCGCATCAGTTCCGAGCCGGCGCACTTCAGCCCGGCCGCTGCCCCAGTAGGTGATGAGAACGGCCGGCCCGGCGATGCCGACCAGGGTGGTGGCGGCAGGCAGCGACAGTGGGATGGGAGCGCCAATGCGGGTCAGGCCGATCAGGACGGTCCAGGCGATCGGGTACGCCAAGAGCATGTAGGAGCCGACCGGGTGGCGGACGGCGAACCTGCGGATGCGGCTTGCAGACTGCACGTCTGCGGTGTTGGAAAGGGTGGCGGTGGGTGTCATGGCAACCAGTACAGGCATTCCCGGATCGCCGGCCCACCGTGTGTGCCGCACAATCAGGTGCGGGGGGCGACCGACCGCTGCCCGGGGGGCTGGCCGTACCACCGAGGTGCGGTTCAGTACCTTGACCAAGAGTTTCGGCAGATCCAGCCGGGCTGATCAACCAGCCGAACGCAGCCACTGTCAAACATCAGGTGGACGCGGGTCGGCCGTGTCAAGCATGTGCTGGGGCACGGTGATCCGAGCCGCCCGACGAGGACTTCCTGTACCCCTTCAAGATGCCGGCTGACACCGGCAACCTCGCCGTGGCAGTACACCAAGAATCGCCCGCGACGGAAGCCATTGCCGCGACTCCTGGTCAGGAGCCGTGATCGGCGCGGCCCGCGCAAGTCACGGGTAAGCCACCTGAAGCTGGGGTCCGGAGGTAACCCGGGGTCCGCCGCCAGCTCAACAGACGACGCTAGCGGGCCTCTACGGCTCTGCGTGGCTTGATCTCATCCTCGCTAGAAGGCAGCGCTTTGGGAGCCAACCTTGTATTGGTCGGCGACAATCCTCGCCGAGGGCCGACAGGGTGCTTCCGCAATTGGAACCGCTCACGGGTGATCTCAACGAACTTCGCTCGGTCGTCGGCCCGGAACCAGCGGACGTCATAAAAGCTGCCCGCAAACACTTCGTGGTTGAGATCAAAGCGGCAACGGATCACCTTGTCCGGCATCAACACCACGTCGTCCTCATCGACAACCACCCAGCTGCCGTGACTCTTTACCCATAGCTCCAGGCCAACACCACGATGCGGGCTGCCGCCTGACCTGCGACCCAGCTCGAGAAAAAGAGCACCGCTGGGATCGGAGTCATCGTGTCCGGCAAACCAATCGTGGTCGCGAAATCCGCTAGATCGATACCTCCACAGGTGATAAATGAAGAGTCCGGTCCAGATCGCGACGTATCCGGCTACTGCCCACGCACCGGCCCACACCGCCTGCGCCAGGGAGCCACCCAATCGCGTGGGCAGTAGAGAGGCGGCGATCGTTCCGACGGCTGCCGCAGCGCAACCCAAAGCAACCTGCCGAGCGAAGGGGGCACTTGCGCGCCGGGCGGCGCGTCTGACCTCTCGGATCCAAAGCCGTTCCATCAATGAGCCTCCTCGCGCCAACATCGACCCATTGCCCAGGCATCCTGCCACCCCAGGCCCGACGGCGTGGGAAATACTCAAAACAGAGGCAAGCCACAGAAGGAACGCGGGGGCTACGTGACCCAGGCCTTGTCGATCAGGTGGACGCAACCGTCGTGCAACATCAGCACAAGATAGTTGCAGTCGCCTGCAGTGTCGTTGGGATCGGAGCCTGGTACATAGAGCACGCGGGCAGGGCGAGCGCGGTGGGATTGTGGGCTGCTCGTGGCGCAGCAGTGAGCTCAGCTCGGCCGGGGGTTCGCCGGAGATGATCATCGACCGCTGCCAGTACGCCACAATGGCAAAGTTTTGGTCAAAGGCACAGCGTCCTTGTTCAGGTCGCGGGCAATGGCGTACGCGGTCTTGCCCTCCGTGCGCTCCCGCACAACGCGGGCCACCACGTCGTCTGGCGTCGACCTTGAGGACGACACCGTGGTCGCGTCGCACGGCCAGCGCCTCCCGCGTACGGCTCGGATGAAGTCGCGCTAGATCACCGCGTACGCGACCCCAGGTGCGCCATCGCCTTGCCCATCGGCGTGCCGCACCGGATCGTCTGCGTGCCTACCCACCGGTAGTGCCACGACGCGCTATGACGGCAGATAGCAGGCGGCCCGCCGGACGAAGATCAGCAGCTCTGATCTACTGTTGACGGCCGTCGGCACCGCGTACGCCGCCCCACCATTTCCGCCGTTCTTTTCACCCACCAAAGTCACAACGCGAAATGCACCGCAGATCAGACGGTAATGCTTTCGTAACCTCGAAGGTCGTTAATCTTTATCTTTTTTGCCCCGAAATAAGCGCGCGGATATTGCGTCCAAGAGAAACTGAGAGCTCGACTCGTGCAGATTCCGACGACGGATTTGCACGGGCCTTCGTGTGTTTGGGGGCATCATGATGTGGACGCGACGGAGTCGTCGGCTTGCGGCCGTGATCGTCGCCGGCCTGGTGGTGTGCGCGGCGACGCCGGCGGGCACGGCTAGCGCGGCACCGCCCGAGCTCGTGACCAACGGCAGTCTCGAGAGCGGGGGGGCGTTGCCGTCTTGCTTCCAGCTCACCGGCTGGGGCACAAATACGTATACGGCAGAGGCCACCACCAGCGACGCACATACGGGGGCGAGGTCGTGGCAACTGAAGATGACGGAGCGCATTTCCGGGGACCGAAAGCTGATGATCAGCGAGAGCGAGGACTGCGCACCTTCAGTGACTCCGGGTAAGCGCTACGACGTATCGGTCTGGTACCGCTCCACCGCGGCGAGCAACGGGCTGACGATTTTCCGTCAGACAACCGCGGGCTGGGAGTACTGGACCGACCTCCGGGATTTACCTGCAGCCGAGGGCTGGAGCAAGGGAGCGGCGACAACGCCGATCGTGCCGGCCGGGACCATCCGGCTGTCGTTTGGGGTCAGTCTGGCATCACCTGGCACTTTGCTCACCGACGACTACTCCATGACGCTGAGTGAGGGAGCGCCGCCGCCCACCGAGGAGGGCGTGCGTGGTTGGTGGTCAACTGCGGCGTACACCCTTCCTTCACGCACCACCCATACGACGCTGCTCAGCAATGGCAAGGTCTTGCTGATCGCCGGCTCGGGTAACGACGGCTCCCAGTTCGCCGCCGGCACCTTCCGCGCCGAGGTATGGGATCCGACGACCGGGGCGTTTACGTCACTGCACGTCCCTGAGGACATGTGGTGCGGCGGCCACGTGACGCTTCCCGACGGGCGCGTGCTGATCATGGGCGGCACGAAGTCCTATCCCGACCCCGCCACCGGCAAGAACTTCACGGGGCTGAAGAGCAGCTTCATCTTCGATCCTGACACCAACCACTTCACCAAGATCAACGACGCGCAGACCGGTCATTGGTACCCGACTCTGACGAAGCTGGGCAACGGGAACGTGTGGGCTGCGGGCGGCCTGAACGAGAACGCCGAAGGCACCGTGGCAACCGAAATCTACTCGTCTAGCCAGAATCGGTGGCTCAGCGGCGGCGAAGTACATCAGACGTGGAACTTCTGGGGCACGTACCCCCACATGATCTTGTTGCAGGACGGACGGCTCTTCTACAGTGGTGCGCACACTTTCGGTCAGAACATCGGCACCGGTAGCGCGCTCTACGACATCGCGACAGGGGTGATCGGGGACGTGCCGGGCCTGCGAGCGCCTGGAACTCGTGACCAGGCCGGGTCGGCGTTGTTGCCGCCGGCCCAGCAACAACGGGTGGCCATCTTCGGCGGCGGTGACACGGAGAATAACGCCGCCGGTATCTCGCTCACAGATGTGATCGACCTGACCCAGGTGTCGCCGCGTTACCACGGCGCACAGGACATGCCGGGTCCTGGCAAGGGCTATGTCAACACCGTGATCCTGCCCGACCGTACGGTGCTCACCACCGGTGGCGCGCGCCACAACCGGTCCGACGAGGTCAACACCTCCGCGCTGTTCAACCCGATCTCCGAGTCCTGGACCACGGCGGCCGATAACCCCGTACCGCGGCAGTACCACTCGTCTGCCGTCCTGCTGCCCGACGGACGCGCAGTCACTCTAGGTGGGAATCCAGTCGACAACGGCTGGGAGCTGCGGATCTCGATCTACGAACCGCCATACTTCTTCAAGGGCACCCGTCCCTCGCTCGTCGATGCCCCCACTCAAGTGCATCGGGGCAGCGAGGCGCAGATCCAGGCCACCGGCGAGGTGCAATACGTCAACCTGATAGCGCCGATGTCGGTTACCCATCAGACGGACCCGAACATGCGGTTGGTTGACGTGCCGTTTGTGCGCGGGGCCGACGGCACGCTGACCCTGACTATTCCCGATAATCCCAACCTACTGCCACCCGGCCCATACATGTTGAGCGTCCTCGACAGCAACGGCATCCCGTCAAAGGCACGGTGGGTCACTCTCTCATGAAAAGGATCCCGATGACCTTACGGCTTCCCATGATGATCGTCGCACTGCTTGTGCTACTCCTGGGCCTGCTGGCCACCGCCTCATTCGCCGCCCCCAACAAGGGTCCGCAGCCGACTACCAACGCGACCGGCCGCACGCTTGCTGAGGCGGCGTCGCGGCCACACGGCATTGGCGCGCGGGACGTGACACCCGAAGGCGCTACTCGAGACCCCTCGGCGGCCCCCGCGATGAAGCAACTCCGCGACAAACGGGGCAACCGCGTCACGCTCCAGGGCTGTCTGCTCGACTACGGGCGAGGCGACGCATGCCTGCCCGCGGTGCCACCCGCGGCCGCCGATATGGGCATGGACGAGGTCTCGATGCCGTGGAACTGCGCTCAGGTCCGCAAGCTAACACCGAAGGGCATTAAGGTCACCGGGAAGGACGTCCTCGGCCTGGACACCAACCGCGATAAGGTCGCCTGCGGCCAAGGCGACAGGCCGTAACTCTGCTTCGCCTCTGATTCCTCGAACAAGATTTGCCGAGTGTTTCGAGAATCGGTTCGGCAGTATTGGTGCAGATGAACGGTTCGGATGCTGGTAAGGATTGATGCCGATCACCCACATGAGCGCCGCCACTTTAAGTCTCGTCGGTGCGAAAGCCCCGGAGGATCTCACGCACCCAACAGTAACGGCGGAGAAGAATTTCTCCCCGGCCGTTTCCATTATGCTCCGGCAAGATCTCTCGGTATGAGGGCGGTTGCGCATTAGCCGAATCCACGCATTAATTAAGTCTGCGGTTTCACTACTCGCCTTAAGTAGAGGGTGCTCTCCCCCGACCCAAATGACCGGATTACCTCGGAGTTCCGGACGGCCTGCGCCGTGATGGGATAGGTCACCTCATCACTCGGAGTGAGCGTAGTGCTGAGGATAAAGTCAATGTCCTGCCAGCCGCCGGTGAGCTTCCGCCGTACCGCGGGGTCGAGCTCCAGCTTGTCTATCGGCGCCGGGTTCAGGCCCAATCGGGCGATGTCTGTCCAGCTGTTGTTGTCCGTAACGATCATGGCTCCCTTGGGTATGTGCGTCTGCACATACGCTGTGGCCTGGTGTACGGCCAGGTCGGGCTCGGCCGCAGTGGCCTGGTGGAGCGTTGGCCGCCAGATTGGCGTGATCACATATACAGCCGCTACCGCTGCGGCGAGCATGCCCGTACGCAGGGACACCGTCGCAGCCCGCGGCACCCACGCTGGCAGTCGGCGCGGCGATGTGGCCGCATACCGTTTGGTCCAGCCTTCCCAGCACCAGTTCAAGGCGCCTGCGATGATCAGCGCGAATAGCGGGAAGATTAGGGTGACATACGCATACGGCAGGTAACCGTTGCGAAAGGTCAGCGCGATGTGGGCCAGTGCCATCACCACAATGCCCCGCAGGCGCCTATCCAAGAAGGCCAACGGCAGGAGGAAGAGTCCACCGAGCAGGACCACCGGATCTGCGTGCACCCAGTTGGCAACCATGGCAAACGTCTGGCTGTGGCTATCGAGCAGGCTGCCGGTAGGCTGCCTTTCTTCGATTTGCCACAAGAACGTTCCCCACAGGCTCACGTGTCCTGGGCCTGGCAGCAACTCGTTCTTGTTGAGGGCATACCACAGGTACGACGCGATAATCAGGTAAAACCCGTAATGGCAGACGGCGCGGACCCGCCTGTTGCGAGGGTCGGTGTAGTACCAGAAAAAGACGGCCGCGGCCAGCACTACCGGGGCGACCGTTTCCTTGGTTAGTACCGCCAGCGAGAAGCAAATGCCCGCGGCAATGCCTGAGGCCACGCTCCGCCGCGGTGAGCTTAAGAAGAACAGACCGGCCACCAGCCACAGAACAACGATGTTGTCCAAGAAGGCCATGCGCTGGTACTGCAGCCCCAAGGGACTCAGAGAAAACAACAACACGGCCAACCCGGCGAAAGTCGGCTTCATGCCTATCCGTCGTGCCAGTCCGAAGAGGAATAGGCTCGACGCCAAATGCACCCAGACCATGAATTCCCTCGTTGCGATCAACGTGGTTGCCGACCGCTCAAAGGCTGAGGTCAGCCAGGTGAACCCTGACATGAGGATCCAGCCGGCGGGAGGGTGATCGTAGAAGTAGGCGAAGGGGGACAGCGCGTGAAGCGTCTGCACGGCCCAGGCCTGGGAGGTATAGATCCCCTCGTCGCCGTTGCCTCGCGGCGGCCACCCCATGAAGCCTTTCCAATGCGCCCAGAACGCAATCGTCGCAACGACGACCAGTATGAGGATGCTGGCCAGATGCAGCTGACGCCAGGCCGCCGACAGGAAGGCCGGTTTGGACTGCGGTTCGGGAGTAGGCAACGGTCTTGTCAACGTCGACCAGAACAGGCGAGGTTTAAGCCACCTCAGCGACACCCGGCTCATGGAGAATCACCCCCTGTGGTATCTCGTCGGTGAAATGGATGTCGTCCTTCGGCGTGACGACCCAGTTGTTGATTCCGCGCAGGTCACGGACCTTGGCCCATACGGCCGCAATCGACAGGAGCAATTGGTAGAGCGGAATGGTCAGGATGAACCGTGCCATGTACAACGGCCCCGCTCTGAGCTGGAATGCTCGGCAGAACTCGCGGAAGAACGCCACGAGCACCGCCATGTAGACACCGGTGACAATCGCCGGCAGGAACGTCCACATCACGATCGCCATAGACGCCTTGAGCGCCCAAACCGTGGCCAGCGATAAGGGCACCATCGCGCCCGAGATGGCCTGGAACGCTGGCATCGAGAGGGTTTCCCAGGCCAGCAGGCGCTGCCGCCAACCAGGCAACAATCGCCAGTCACCGATTTTCTTGACTTCCATGAACCCCTGCAGCCACCGGATCCGCTGGTGCAGCCACCGCCATAGCGAAGGTGGGGTCTGTTCCCGTGTTACCAGCTCATCGAGGAAGAAGGTCCGAATTTGCAGGCCCAACTCATGCAGAAGGCTGCTGACCTTTATTCCTAGTGCTGCGTCCTCCGTCAACATCTCAGGCCAGCCGCCGACAGCTTTGAGGATGTCCGTGCGGCAGGCCACCGTGTTGCCGGCGAACGTGAGGTACCCCCGGTCGGCTTGGTAATCCTGAGCCGAAAGGAACCACACCCGGTATTCCAGGCCGTTGTGGCCTTGCCACCAGGCCAGCGGTTGCCAGGACCCGGGATGCCATTTCGGATAGGGACTGCCGTCCTGACGCAGCCGGGGGCGTCCTCCGATATTCATCAGATGCACCGGCAACTGCCAGACTGCCACTTCCGGCTTGCGCTGGATTAGCGTATCGAGGTAGTTGAGCAATAACGGCGACGGATCGGATTCGGCATCGAGCGTAATTTGCCACTCGCCGGATACATCGGCATTAAACAACACGTGGTTGAGCGAGACAGGCTTGTTGCGGCTGCCCTCTACAATCACCACTTCGATGTTGTCCGGCACTTCATCCTTCGCCCTGCGGGCCAAGGCCTCAGTGTCCGGGTCGTCCTCTGCGACAGCTACATAGATGCGGAACAGGTGCGGCGGGTAGACTTTGGCGAGCTTCATGATATTGCGCAGGTTACGCAACAAGATCAGCTCTTTGCGCGCAGGCACATAGAAGTCGAACCGAGTTTTTGGCTCGGCGAACTCCGTGATGCGCTTGCTCGAATAATCGGCACTATAAGGCTCTCGCGCCCGATAGACCGTCCGGCCCAGGCTTCGCCATGAAATTATTGTGAGCGGCAGAGTCCAAACCGCTATGGCTGTTATCAATGTCGCTCGCGCGTCTATCATCAGGCCGAAGCCGCTAACGACGAGCAACGAAATTGCGATGGCCGTCTTGAGCCTCTTCGGTAACCAAGCCGGCAGCCACCGATCACGACGCGCAAATAGTCGCTGCCGCTTGCCGCCCGGGTGTCGGTAGGTGTTGTCGCGTCTCACCATTTCCGCCGGTCGTGCCGTTAGTTGAGGCGCATCCACCAGGCCGATGAACGCGGCTAGTGCCCAGACGAGTCTCCGTCCGGTTTTGGCCAGGAAAATTGACAGTCGGCTGTCACCATGGGCCCATTTTGGTCGCACGCCTGACGTGAACACCCAACGGTCACAGATGGCCCAGTTGATTACCATCCCAATCAAGACACAGAAGGTGTTGGCTTGCAAGTAGTCCATTACTGCCAGATTCAGCGGTCCAAGCTCCACGTGGGATTGCAATTCCACCAGCCAAGGCACAGCCAGCCATGTTCCGGCCGCAACGAAGCTGCGGGTCGTGACGTACTTCGCCAGACACGCCCTGTCCACTTCGCGGTCCCGCCAAGTGCAATACCGGTTGATGGCATAGGTGTAGGCGAATGTGATGGCCAGCATCATTGCTGTTCCGGTCTTAATAGGCAATCCCATTCCACCGATGAAGAGTTTCATCAGCACCAATCCGATGATCCACCCTGATCCTCCGGCTATCAGGAATTGCCATTTCGGGCCAAACTCTAAGAACTTGTATCTCAAGATTGTCATTGTTCATACCGCCCCTCGTCCATTTGGGGACTCAGATCAGGGGTTCGATGGCAAATAGAATTAGCGGCTCTACGACTATGTTTTGAGCGCGCCAGTCAGGGCAGCTGCGACGATCCGCCTCACGAGCAAATCCCGCCGACAACGCATTCGTTGGCCGTGACATGGTCGGACCTGACGGCATCGTCAACGGGACAGTTCCAGAGGCAGGTTAACAAAGGATGCCGAAAGGGTAAAACTCAGACGAACTGCAGTGCCTCGAGACCGGAGCCTGGTACGCCAGACCGGCCACCCATGTCGCATGAGCTGATCGCCGCGAGGATGAGCATCCGCGGCGCCGCGAGCGGTGATGCGATTGACCCAGGCCGCTACCTCGCTTGAACCTGAGGCTTCCGTCCACAGATTTCTCCAGATGCGGCGAACTAAAGAACGCCCCCGGGCGGGTTGGGTTTCGCTGCGGTTGGGCCTCGCCCCCGCCGGTCATCCTCAGTGTCCCCCGAGAATGAAACGCCGCCGGGGCTTTTGGCAGGTCTTCACCTGACTGGGATGAGCACTCTAGGACTTCCACCCCGAAGCGTCTCATTTGGAGTATTGTTTGGCGCTGCCCCGCCGGTTACCTCGCATCTCGCCTCCCCAGGGCAGATACAGATCCGATCGGTGGGGCCATCTATCTGCGCGAGGTGGAGCGCGGGAGCCGAGCGTGATGTCATACGCTCACGCGAGTGTGGTGGCGGCGGCGCGGGGCACGGCTGCATTCTTGGCAGGCTCGGGGGCGCGAGCCGACATGGTCAGGGAACGCGCCGAGCGGGTACGGGAGATGCTGCCTAGCCCCTGCGAGCAGTCCGGGCCGGGGTCCAGGAGCTTTACCCGCTGACCTCCACCAAGTCTGGCACCGTCGTGGGTGTCCTGATCTCTTTCACAACAGTTCGTGCGTCAGCCAATGCGAGTGGCGCTCGCCTATTGGTGCCGAGTGGGACCGTTAGATCTACTGTTCAGCTGCTGATCAACCTCACCGCGATCGTCGCCGCGGGCGTGTTGATCTTGACCGGTCAGCGCACCCGGCAGAACCGCTTGCTCCCGCGTGCAAGCCGATACGGGCCTGCGCCGGATCGTCCTCGGCGTACCGCCGCCTGACATCTTGCTGATCATGGCCGGTCTAGTGATCTTCGCTGGCGCGATCATCGCCATCGCCACCCGAGGGCTCGGACTCAAGCGACAGGAATCAGATACTGATCTGAATAGCGAAGGTTAACCCTCAGGCGCTAGCGTCTTGAGTCCTCGTTAGGACACCGATTCGACCGGCATCGATTGACGAGGCATCCGTGTCGCACTAGCTTTTGGCCGTGCCGCCAAGCATCACCCAACCTGCGTTGAGGAGAGATGCGACTCGCCGCGCTGGAGCGATCGCTGGCCTCGTGGCGGGACCGTTCTTCTTAATCTCGGTCGGATTGAACACCTGGGCCAGCATTGACTATCTCCATCAGCTTGGCTGGGAATTCGTCGGCGGCGAGCGGGTCCCGTGGCCAAGCTCGCTGGCACGCGGGCCGTACGGTTGGGCCCAAATTGCGACCTTCGTTATCACTGGCCTGCTAATTGTGATCCTTGCCGTCGCGGTACGCGATCAGCTGCCGCATAGGCGGGCGAGCAGTTTCGCGTCCTGGTGCCCGCCCTGCTTGGCGTCGCGCTGATCTTGGCTGTGTTTCGGGTTGATGTCCAGCCACAGGAGAAGGCAGGTCCAGGAAGACTCCAGCCGGCCCAGACCTAGGCCGCCACCCCGACTGGAGTCCCTTCCCCTGTATCGGCCCCAGATCCAGTAGCGCGCAAAATTAGCCAGATGTCCAGATACTGGCAGCGATTTATCCGAGATCAATAGCATTTGCGGTAAATCTTCGCTCGGTGTTACGTAAATACGCCAGGCGCGCCGAGAGGAGAAGCCAAAAGCCCAGATGACTTGCGGAACGGACGCTGCGCCATCTCTCACTCCGTACAGCACACGGCGGCGTTGGTTAGGATCGGTCAGCTCAAGCGGTTGTCTGTGCGGGGCTGTCAGCTCGGTGTTTGTGCTGATGCCTGGGTTGCTCCGTCGACTTTGGAGCGGCGCCGGAGCAGCGCGATGCCTATGCTCAGCATGAAAACGAAGAAGCCGATGAAAGCCGATGCTCGAAATACCCGAGATGATCGACGACGCCGGGCTAAGCAGCCCCAACCATCCGGCGAGCGCCCCCACGAGCAGGCCCAACCATCCGATCCACCGCGGCAGCGCACCTGTGGTGTGGATGGCCACCGCATACAGCGGAACGACCACGCCGAAGCCGAGGAAGTTGCCGGCAGCGTTGGTCACCAGGGCGATGGCGGCGAAGGTGTCGGCGGTGGCCGCCAGCGTGGCCTGTCCTGCCGGGTCTGCGGCGATGTAGGCCGGCACCAGTTCGTAGCCCATCGCGATCGGGATGAGGTGCGAGATTGTCACCAGGGTCAACCCGACGGCGCCGAGAATCTTCATAGTCCTTACCCTCGCACTGCAGTACAGGGATGGCGCCCAGTTCGCGGTTGTGCTGCAGGTGGTGTGGCGTGCCATCTGGCAATTCCTAGACGCCATCTTGCTGGCAGCTTGGTGGCTCGGGATCGGGTGGCTCGTCCGCGCTGATCGGCCTCGGCTATCCCATTTATCGCTGGCACTGGCAGCGGCTGCAGTAGCCGGGGGCCGCCGCTAACGTCGCGGGGCTCAGTCTCGTACGTGATGTGCTGCTCGGCGTGCTCTTCGTGCTTTGGATGGCGTGGTGGATCTCGGTCCTGGTGGTCATTGCGCGCCAAACCCAAACATCTCCCGCCATTTCCCCGTCATGACGCGGCCTCCGCCGCTCCGTGTTGGTGACCTCTGAGCGCAACTACCAATGAACCTGAAACAGGCGCGCTCAGCCCTTGATCACTAGCACAAAGGTTTTGGACTTGACGCCGGAGTCGGGATCCAGCACGCGAAGCGGTAACGACACCATGACCGTCATCGAGGTCGACTAGGTTCGGCTGCCGGGTGCAGGGTCAGCCATCCAGACGTGCCTTACCGATCTGTGTTTCTCCTCGCTCGCGTTCGCGACCGGGTGTTACGCGCCGGTCTGGCCGCACAGCGGTTTTGCCATGAAGAAGGGCTTGGTTGTTGCCGTGGGCGTCGTGGCTGCCGGCCTGCTGGCCTGAACGCCGACGAGTGATGCTGCTGCCTTGCTGTGGCAGGGACGCACGCCTGCAGGTCTTGCGGGAGCTCATCGAAGCCGGCAAGGTCACCCCGATCATCGACAGGACCTTCCCATTGAGCGAGGTACCCGAGGCCATTCGGTATCTGGTGCAGGGCCACGGACGCCGGCAAGATCGTCAGCACTCTGTAAGGCGCTCCTGCGCCTCGCATGCCGTCTCCAGGTCGTTTGTCGACAACGGGCACGGCGGCCGATCTACGTCATCACTCAAAGCGTGGTCCCACCGGTCAGCCACAGATCGACGCGATTGACGTAGGGAGCCGTGCTGCGGATGCATGCCCTCTTGTGCTCGATGTGCAGGAATCTGTTTGGAGTGCTGCGTCGAACTCCAACATCCACGACAGGCTGCGCAGCGTGGTGATCTACTACTTTGCTGCTCACGAACAACAAGTGTTTCTATCTGCGCAAGCTGCAAAGGCTTTTGGTTGCTAGCAGTACTTGTTGTCTTGGAGTGCCTCTTTGGCGGTCCTTGTCCGACCGCTGGAGGGTCGGCTACCGGGAGACCAATGTGATGCGATGGTGCTTCCAGACTGGCCGCCTGGCCTCGATCTGCGGAGCGCGGTCTTGCGGCCCTTGCCTGACTTGACCACGCCCAATTGCATCATCAGGGCAAGGTCTTCCCGGACGGCCCGGTGCTCGACGATCTTTCCGTCAGCCAGTCTCCGATGTGCGCCATCTCAACTGCCGTGGTGACACCCTGCGGCGTGGCGCATCCCGGAACGACTCGCTGACAGGTGCTTTCACGTACGGCTCGGACGACCACCTACGTGTCATTGGCAACCAGGTCGGTCCACCGCTGATCCGGCATTCCGGCGAGGTACTTTCGTGGTAACCGCTGTGGGACGGGAGGCCGCTTTCATGCAGTGGATCGCGTGGTTGATAGCGGCTGCGGCGTTAGGCGTTGCAGAGTCCTTCACGCTCACCCTGGCGTTCGGGTTGCTTGCTGCCGCAGCGCTCGTCGCCGCGATCGTCGCCGGTGTGGGCGGCTCTTTGCTGGCGCAAGTCCTCGCCTTTGCGATTACGGCCGGGGTGGGGCTAGTGATCGTGCGGCCGATCGCGAAACGGCAGATGACCCATCCTTCCCTGGTGCGTGAGGGCAGCTACGCGCTGGTCGGGAAGAAGGCGGTGGTGATCGAGGAGGTTACCGGTACGCAGGGACTCATCAAGCTCTCCGGGGAGGTGTGGTCGGCGCGTGCCCTCGATGAGGACCAGGTGATCCCGGTGGGCGCCTCGGTGGATGTGGTGGAGATCGAGGGCGCGACCGCGATCGTGTATCCCCGGGAGCTGCTGCCGTGAGCACACACTGCTGAGACGACGGTGGAGGAGATATGGATCTGAATCTTTTAGTCCCGATCATCATCGTGGCGGCTCTGTTGGTGTTTCTGGTGATATCGGCTGTGCGGGTCGTGCCACAGGCGCGCCGCTACAACGTCGAGCGCTTCGGGCGTTACCGGACGACGTTGCAGCCGGGTCTGAACTTCATCATCCCGTTGGCGGATCGAATCAACAACAAGCTCGACGTTCGAGAGCAGGTGTACTCATCGCATCCCCAGCCAGTGATCACCGAGGACAATCTGGTGGTCAACATCGACACGGTGTTGTATTACCAGATCACTGATCCTCGGGCCGCGGCGTATGAGGTCGCGAACTATCTGCAGGCCATCGACCAGCTGACGGTCACCACGTTGCGCAACGTTATCGGCAGCTTGGATCTGGAGCGGACGCTGACCTCGCGGGAGGAAATCAATGCTCGGCTGCGTACCGTGCTGGACGAGGCGACCGGCAAGTGGGGAATCCGGGTGAACCGGGTCGAGATTAAGGCGATCGACCCGCCGCACAGTATCAAGGAGGCCATGGAGAAGCAGATGCGTGCCGAGCGCGACAAGCGCGCAGCCATTCTGCACGCGGAAGGGGAACGGCAGGCCAAGATCCTTACCGCCGAAGGGACTCGCCAGCAGGAGATCCTGGTGGCGCAGGGCGACCAGCAGGCCGCCATCCTCCGGGC
>DASRJV010000113.1:0-3725 GCA_035649295.1 Propionibacteriaceae bacterium | reverse complement strand
CGAGCTCGTCGTAATCAAACGGTAGACCGCGACCGTCTCCCGCGAGGATGAGCATCCCGGCGCCGATCAGCTCATAGCCGACATGGGTTGCTGGGCTGGCATACCAGAAGCCGGCCTCGATACCGCGGCCTCGGCCAGGATGTCGTAGACGACCTTGGACACCTATGGCAATCTGTGGCCGGACTCTGACGACAGCACTCGGGCCGCCATCGATGTTGTGATGACGGCCCGTGCGGAGAATCTTGCGGACTTTCCGCGGACTAGGAGAGGAGGCGGCGCCCGTTCCTCCTAGTCAGCGGCGGGTTGGAGGTTACACGTCGTAGTAGAGCTCGAACTCGTGCGGATGCGGGCGCAGCCGCACAGCATCGATGTCTTCGCGCTTCAACTCGATCCAGGTTTCGATCAGGTCGGGTGTGAAGACGTCGCCGGCCAGCAGGTAGTCGTGATCGGCCTCGAGGTTGGCAAGCACCCCGTCCAAGCTGTCGGGAACTGTCTGCACGGAAGCGTGCTCCTCAGGCGGGAGCTCGTACAGGTCCTTGTCGATTGGTGCCGCTGGCTCCGTCTTGTTCAAGATGCCGTCTACGCCGGCCAGCAGGATCGCTGCGAAGGCCAGGTACGGGTTAGAGGCCGGGTCTGGGCAGCGGAACTCGACGCGCTTCGCCTTTGGGTTGGAGCCTGTGATCGGGATGCGCATGGCGGCCGAGCGGTTACGGGAGCTGTAGACCAGATTGACTGGCGCCTCGAAGCCCGGAACTAACCGGTGATAAGAGTTCACCGTCGGATTGGTGAAGGCCAGCAGCGACGGGGCGTGCTCGAGAATGCCACCGACGTACCAGCGCGCGACATCGGACAGGCCACCGTAACCAGCCTCGTCGTAGAACAGCGGTTCACCCTCGCTCCAGATCGAGGAGTGCACGTGCATGCCCGAACCGTTGTCGCCGAAGATCGGCTTTGGCATGAAGGTTGCCGTCTTCCCGGCTGCCCAGGCGGTGTTCTTGACGATGTACTTGTACTTCTGCAGGTTGTCGCCAGCCTGCAGCATCGTGGCGTACTTGTAGTTGATCTCGGCCTGGCCGGCGGTCCCGACCTCGTGGTGGGCTCGTTCCACGCTGAGTCCCGATGCCTCAAGATTCTTGACAATTGCGTCGCGCAAGTCGGCGAAGTGGTCGACGGGGGGCACTGGGAAGTAGCCGCCCTTGTAGCGAACCTTGTACCCGCGGTTGCCGCCATCTTCGATCCGGCCGGTGTTCCAGGCGCCGGCGACGGAGTCGATCGCGTAATAACCGGTCTGTTGCTTGGTCTCGAAGCGTACGTCGTCGAACACGTAGAACTCGGCCTCGGGAGCGAAGTACGCGGCGTCGCCGATCCCGGTAGAGGCCAGGTAGCTCTCCGCTTTACGCGCGATGTTGCGTGGGTCGCGGCTGTAGGCCTCCTTGGTCAGCGGGTCGTGGACGAAGAAGTTGATGCACAGCGTCTTCGCCGTTCGGAACGGGTCTATGTAGGCAGTCGTGGGATCGGGCAGCAGCGCCATGTCCGACTCATGAATCTTCTGGAAGCCGCGGATCGACGAACCGTCGAAGTTGACTCCGTCCTCGAAGTACTCCGGGCCGAACGTGCCTACCGGAACGGTGAAGTGCTGCATGATTCCGGGTAGGTCGCAGAAGCGGATGTCGATGAACTCGACGCCCTCATCCTTGACAAAGGCCAACAGATCGTCGGCTCCTTGGAACATCTGTCCTCCGGTGAAGGTAAGTCGTGCCTAGGCACGCGCTGTGGTTGCGCACTTGAAGGCACGCAAATGGACAACCTGCTCAAGCTGAGCACCTGAGCGTACTCGACGCTGAGCCGGCCAAGCTGGACGAGCACGGATCCTCTGTTCCGCCCTCGGTTTTTTTGGGAAGCCTAATGGAGATGCGATTTCTGTCCAGTTGCACAATGTTTCGCACATGTAACACGGGGCTGGTAAGGCTCGGAGTCTGCTGGTGCAGTGCCAGGTAGCCTCGGCCACGTGGCGGACAACGCACCAGGAACGGCCTCGGCGAGCGATGCGTATCCCGGGCACCGGCTGGGCTTGCCACGGGAAGGTCGCGGTTCGCTGGCGAGCTGGCGGTCGCGGGTCGGGGCGTTGATCATCGACTGGGCCGCGTGCATGCTCGTCGCCGTCGGCTTCTTCGGCACCGGGGTGATCACCGGCGGCGGCTGGCGGGCATGGATGATCTTGACGATCTTCTTTGTGGAATCCGCCGTGCTGTCGTGGCTGGCGGGCGGCAGCTTCGGCCAGCTGCTCAGTCGTATCGCCGTAGTTCGACTGGCTCCGCAGCCGCTAGGTCTGCCACGAGCGCTGCTGCGAGCATTCCTGGTGTCTCTCGCCCTGCCCGCTCTGATCATTTCGACAGATCGCCGTGGTCTCCAAGATCTTGCTGCCGGCACAGTAGTGATCAACCGACGTTGATCATCGGTGACTACAGAATGGCTCCCGGGTTGAGGATGCCAAGCGGATCGAGCGTGTTCTTGATCTTGTGTGACAGCGCCATCACGTCTGGCCCGAGCTGAGCGGGGAGGGCGGCTTTCTTGGCCCGGCCGACACCATGCTCACCAGTAATCGTGCCGCCGAGCTCGATTGCCACTTGCATGATCTCGTGGAAGGCGAGATGGGCACGGTCGTGTGCCTCAGCGTTGCCTCGATCGAAGACGACGATCGGATGAGTGTTGCCATCGCCGGCGTGCGCGACCACCGGGATCTCAACTGCATGGCGCTCGGCTATGGCGGCGATGCCCGCCAGCAGCTCGGGCAGTTGCGGGACGGGCGCGCCCACGTCCTCAAGCAGGATCGAGCCGCGAGCCTCGATCGCTGGGAAGGCGGCTCGGCGGGCAGCAACGAATAGTTCACCCTCCTCTGGGTCAGTTGTGACGAAGACTTCTTTGGCCCCAGCTGTGGTACAGGCAGCTGCTATGAGCTCGATCTCTGCTGCGCACGCGGCGCCGGGCGCATCGGACTGGGCGATGAGCATCGCTCCCGCGGAGCGGTCGAGTCCCATCGATCGGTAGTCCTCGACCGCGTTGATCGAGGTCTGATCCATCAACTCCATCATGGAAGCCCGCAATGTCTGACCGACCATTACGACGGTGTCGGCCGCCGCCTGCACCGTTGGAAAGTACGCCACGAGAGTCGAGCGCGGCCCCTGCGCCGGTATCAGCCGGAGAACGGCGCGCGTGATGATGCCGAGGGTGCCGCCGCTGCCGACGAAGAGCTTGAGCAGCGAGAGGCCGGCTACGTCCTTGATCCGCTTGCCGCCGAGCGTGATCAGAGTCCCATCAGCAAGCACGACGTCGAGCCCCAGCACGTAGTCGGTAGTGACGCCGTACTTCACACAACACAACCCACCGGCGTTCGTTGCGATGTTGCCGCCGATCGAACAGATCTCATACGACGACGGGTCCGGCGGATACCAGAGACCATGCTCAGCTGCGGCCGCTTTGACGTTGGAGTTGAAAGCGCCTGGCTCGACAACGGCCACCCTGGCAGCCACGTCGATCTCGACCGAGCGCATGCGCTCGAGACTCATAACGATGCCTCCGGCCACCGCCGATGAGCCACCAGAGAGGCCGCTACCGGCTCCACGCGGCACTACCGGAACTCGGTGTTCGGCTGCCCATCGGATCGCGGTCTGGACTTCTGCCGCGTTACGCGGCCGGACCACTGCCAGCGGGATTCCCGCCGTCGG
>DASRJV010000112.1:0-2554 GCA_035649295.1 Propionibacteriaceae bacterium | reverse complement strand
ACGAAGCAATAACGCGCGCCTCGCCCGCGGTCCGGCGCAAGCTGTTAGCGTCTGGCGCGTCCGTCTCTCCAATGCCCTCTCAAGGAGTGTCGATGCCCGCTGCGCAAGGTTCCATGACCGCCTTCGCCCTACGCCCGCGTCTCTCGGCCGTGGTAGCGGCTGGCGCTCTCGGACTCGGCCTGCTGATCGCGCCGGTTGGGACCGCAACCGCCGATCCATCCACAACCTCAACCAGCACCAGGCAAGCCCCTGACTCGCTGTTTCCCGAGCAGGGCAGCAGCCGATACAACGTCAAGCACTATGCGATCGGCCTGACTTTCAACGCCTCAGGAGAGATCAAGGCGAAAACCTCTCTGGTCGCCAAAGCCAGGAAGCGTCTGAGGTCGTTCTCGCTCGACCTGGAAGGACTCATTGTCGACTCGGTAAAGGTCAACGGACACAAGGCTGACTACTCGAGGCGCGACAACAAGCTGATCATCAAGCCATCCAAGGCCTTGGATGGCCGCTTCTCGGTCACGGTCCGGTACCACGGCAAGCCGGTCACCCACATCGACCCGGATGGGGCTCAGGACGGCTGGATCCCGACCAGCGACGGTGCCACGGTGCTCAGCGAGCCGGTTGGCGCTATGACATGGTTCCCGAACAACAACACGCCGCGCGACAAGGCGACGTTCGACATGAAGATCACCGTTCCGTCCAAGCTGGAGGTAGCCGGCAGCGGCGATCTGAAGAGCGTCCGGAAGCATGATGGCCAGGAGACCTGGCGATGGGTGCAGCCCCACCAGCAGGCGACGTACCTCGCCATGATCTCCATCGGCAACTACGACGTCTACAAGTCGACCATGACCACAACGACAGGACGCAAGCTTCCGATCTGGAGCTTCATCGAGCCCAAGCTGGGCACCCAGGCGGCCGCCCGCGCGCTTGTTCCGAAGGCGATCCGCTACTTGGAGCGGCGGTTCGGACCTTACCCGTTCAACAGTGCCGGGATCGTCGTCAAGGACACCGACGTCGGGTACGCCCTCGAAACGCAGAACCGGCCTGTCTTCGACAATGACGAAGGCGAGCTCGTCGACGATTTGACCAATGTCCACGAGTGGGCCCACCAGTGGTATGGCAACTCGGTCACGCTGAGCAAATGGGTCGACATCTGGCTGAACGAAGGCTTCGCAACGTACTCAGAGTGGCTTTGGACCGCCTCCCATGGCGGGCCAAGCACCGCCGAGCAGTTCCAGACGGAGTACAACAGCCACCCGGACGACGACGAACTGTGGACGCCGGCGCCGGCAGACTTTGATGATCCGGCGGAGCTGTTCGGTTCGCAGGGGTATCTGCGGGGCGCCATGACTCTGGAGGCTTTGCGGCAGAAGGTCGGGTCGCATGACTTCTTCGTCATCCTGCGCAAATGGGCGCAGGACAACGAATACGGGAATGTCACCACACCTGAGTTCATCGCCCTATCCGAGCGCGTATCGGGACAGGACCTGGATGTCTTCTTCAAGGCATGGCTCTTTACAGAGGGGAAACCCGCGCTCAGCTAGCTAGCAAGCTGCTCGGTGACGATCTGTGCCGCTGAACGCAGCGTTCGAAGCGCGTGCACCGCGGCGTCCCGGGTTGCTGAGGCCAGTCCGCAAGCTGGTGTGATCACCATGCAAGCCGCAGTCGGTGGCTCCAGGCCAAGATCACGCACTGGCTGGAGTACGCGGCGGGCTACTTGGTCTGGGCCTAGTTGATCGAGAGTGGGCTTACGGTCAGTAGGCAGTGCGCCCATTCCGATCCACAGTCCGGCTTCGAGGGTTGCCGCCACGGCATCCCAATCCGCACTGGACAGCTGGTCAATGTCAACAAGCACGCCGGACACGCCGGCCAACCGAAGCAGTTCGATCGGCGGATCCGCCGCGCAGCAGTGCACCGCGATAGGCGTCGGCGCCAGCCGCTCGCGGGTATAGATGATGGCACCGCTAACCTCGTTCGGCTCGATGGCGCGATGCCGCGACAACCCGCTCGCATTGGCAATCGTGCCGGTGAGCACCGCAGGAAGCATCGGCTCGTCGAGTTGAACCAATGGCTCGATATCGGGCAGCCGCCGGATCAGTTCGGCAACGAGCTGGGCGGTACCCTCGGCAAGCGACTGGCCGAGATCGCGTCGTGCTCCGGAATCAGCAAGTACGCGATCACCGCGTGGACGCTCCATCATGGCCGCCAGCGTCCACGGGCCCGCGACAGACAGCTTGACGGCTCCCTGATATCCCTGGGCGTGCTCTTCCAGCAGATCAAGATCACTACGCAGCGTGCTGATTGCCATCCGATGGTCGCGCCCGGACGCATCGGTGAGCCGCCATCCGGCCGGTTGCAGGTCAACAGCCAGCCCGGCCAGGAAGGCAGTCGAGCGTCCGATCAGCTGGGCGTACGGTCCGCGCGCCGGCAGCTCTGGCAGGTACGGAAGATCAGGACACTCTGCGAATGCGATCTTGATCGCATCCATCATGTCGATGCCCGGCCAAGAGCCGATGCCAGTGGTCCGGATCGGCGGCAGCTCGCCAGACAAGCTGGT
>DASRJV010000111.1:0-2650 GCA_035649295.1 Propionibacteriaceae bacterium | reverse complement strand
CCGGAGCTGGTGCAGCGGGTGATCTTGCTGTGCCCGACCAGCTTTCGCCCGTGGCCAGATCCACGCGGCCGCCAGCTCGCGTACGCAGCGTTCGCGCCCGGAATCCAACGCGTGACGTGGGGCACGCTGCATTATTTGCTGCGCAGGAACCCTGACAAGTATCTGGCCGGGATACTTGAGAACCTCACCACTCTCGACGGGGAAGTGGCGGTGCGTCGGCTCGGCGCAGATGTCGGGAGCGTCATCGACTTCCTGTTGTGCTGTCAGTCCGGTCGGGGTTTCTTGATCGATCTTCGGGCTGCGACTGATGTCAGCGGCGACGTCGTGCAACCAACGCTGATCTTGGCTACCCGGAATGACGGCGCGGTGAGCTTCGACCATGCCGAGTACCTTGCCGCGACGCTGCCCGACCCGACGGTTGTCGAGGTTCACACGCCCACACACCTGTTATGGCTGGGTGAGGGTTCGGATGGCACCGCTGCGGCGATCCGTTCCTTCATCAGCTCCTGACGGATCGGTCGAGGAATGCCCGTCGCGTTCGTCATTAGGGTGAGAAGGCGGAGAGACCGCCGGAGGTGAAGGAGAGTCCATGAAGTACCTGCTGCTGATCTACACCGACGAGGCAGCTGCGGCTGCGGCACAAGCGAACGTGACGCCTGAAGAGCAAGCCGCACAGACAAAGGTCTGGTACGACTATGGCGACTGGCTCATCGAGAAGGGCTGGATAGTCACTGGCGACCCGTTGCAACCCACCGCTACAGCGACGTTGGTCCGGTCACCCGACGGCAAACCTGTGGTGACCGATGGGCCCTTCGCGGAGACGAAGGAGCAGCTAGCCGGCTACTACCTGCTCGACGTTGCCAACGTGGATGAGGCGATTGAGGCGGGAGCCCGCTGTCCTGCGGCAACGTGGGGCACCATCGAGTTGCGTCCGGTCCAGGACTTCCCGGCGCGACCAGAGGCCTGAAGCCACGGCCGATACCCGCTCCGACATCGACCTCCTGTTCCGCCGTGAGGCGGGACGGGCGGTCGCGGCCCTGATCCGGGCGACTGGCAGCTTCGACCTGGCCGAGGAAGCGGTGCAAGATGCGTTCGTCCAAGCCCTGCGCAGCTGGCCGAAGCGGGGAGTTCCCAACAACCCCGCGGCGTGGATCACCCTCACCGCCCGCAACAAAGCGATCGATCGCCTGCGCCGCGAACGGTTGGGAGCAGTCAAGGCCGGACAGGCTGAGGAGCTGCGGGCGCTCGAGGGGTTGGGAGACGATGTGCACCAGATCCCTGACGAGCGCCTCCGACTGATCTTCACGTGCTGCCATCCCGCCCTCGCCATGGAAGCGAGGATCGCCCTCACCCTCCGCACCGTCGGCGGACTCTCTTCCCGCGAGATCGCGCGCGCATTCTTGCTCACCGAGTCGACAGTGCAGCAGCGCTTGGTGCGAGCGAAGCGCAAGATCCGCGACGCGGGGATTCCGTATCGGGTTCCCCCAGCTGAGCTGTTGCCCGAACGCCTGAGCGGTGTACTCGCTGTCCTCTACCTGGTCTTCAACGAGGGCTACAGCTCGACCGAAGGGGAGCTGGTGCGCGTCGAGCTGTGCGACGAGGCAATCTGGCTGGTACGCGTCCTGGACAAGCTCATGCCCGCGGAGGCCGAGACCATGGGCTTGCTCGCGCTGATGCTGCTGCAGCACTCCCGACGTCATGCCCGGGTAGATGAGAACGGCGATCTGGTGCTGCTCGAGGACCAAGACCGCGCTCGCTGGGATCAGGAGATGATCGATGAGGGACTCGCGATCATCGATGCTGCAGTGGAGATGCGGCGGCCTGGCCCTTATCAAGTGCAGGCGGCCATCGCCGCGCTGCATGCGCGGGCACCACGACCCGAGGACACCGATTGGCCGCAGATAGCCACCCTTTACCGCGGCCTGAAGAAGATGGTGCCTACGCCGGTCATCGAGCTCAATAGAGCAGTCGCGGTTGCCATGGCCGATGGACCCGATGCCGGGCTGGCGCTGATGCAACCACTCGCCGACGAACTGGACCGGTATCACCTCTATCACGCTGCCCGGGCCGACCTGCTCCGCCGCAGCGGACGCAGCATCGAGGCGAAGGCTGCGTACCGCCAAGCACTCGAGCTGGTCACCAACCCGGTGGAGCGCAGGTATTTGATCCGGCGCTTGTCCCAGGGCTGACCGCAAGTGGCCGCGCCGGAAGCGGCACAACCTCCCGTCTCGACTTCCTGTCTCGCCGTCCAAGTGGCGGCCGAATTCGCTGATAACCTCTGTTGCGGCCTTCCAGCCTTTACGTCCGGTCCTTGAGGCACGAAAGGGCGATATGTGTGCAGCCGCTAGCGCGCCCAGAAGTCTCGGTGGTTGAGTCGTCTCCGCCCGCACTTCTCGTGCTCGAGGACGGCCGCACCTTCCACGGACGGGCATTCGGCGCCATTGGTGAGACCTTTGGTGAGGCCGTCTTCGCGACCGGCATGTCTGGCTATCAGGAGACGCTGACCGACCCCAGCTATCACCGCCAGGTGGTGATCGCGACGGCACCGCACATCGGCAATACCGGCTGGAATGACGAGGACGGCGAGTCAAGCCGGATCTGGGTTGCCGGATATGTGGTACGCGACGCTGCCCGAATTCCCTCCAGCTGG
>DASRJV010000110.1:0-7451 GCA_035649295.1 Propionibacteriaceae bacterium | reverse complement strand
TGCCGATGATCGTGCGGAGCAGTGAGGTAGCACTGCCAGGACGCATGTCCGTGTCGTCCAGGGCAGCCGGGCGCCCTTCCGGTGAAAGCGTCGTCAGCTGGCCGCCCGCCACAGCACCTCCCGTACGGCCGAGAGTCCGTGATACACCTCGCTGAAGCTGGTGCTCAGCGGGGAGAGGCCGATCCGGAGCCCGTCGGGTGGTCGGAAGTCGGGAATGACGCCCAGCTCCCATAGCCGCGCCGTCGCGACGCGGAAGTCAGGATGCTCCAGCGTGACGTGGCTGCCACGCACTGCCGGGTCGCGAGGCGAGCCGATCTGTACGCCCAGCGGGGCGAGCAGCCGGTCGGAGACCTCGATCACGTACTCGGTCAGCGTTACGGATTTGGCCCGCATCGCCTCAAGACCTGCCTGCTCGATGAGCGCCAGCATGTCCTGCATGGCCAGCATTCCGATGATCGATGGAGTGCCGCTGAGGAAGCGACGCATGCCGTCGGACGGCAGGTAGTGCGCAGCCATCGCGAACGGCTCGGCAGATCCCATCCAGCCCTGGATCGGCTGCCGAAGCCGCTGCTGGAGGTCGGCCCGCACATAACCGAAAGCGGGTGAGCCAGGCCCTCCATTGAGGTACTTGTAGGTGCAGCCGACAGCCAGGTCCACCCGCCAGTCATCGAGTCGCCGCGGGATTACGCCAGCCGAGTGGCATACGTCCCAAAGCACCAGCGCCCCATGATCATGAGCGAGTCTGGTGAGGGCTGGAACATCGGCCAGGTACCCGGATCGATAGGCAACATCGCTGAGCAGAATGAGGGCGGTACGCGGCCCGATCACTGCGCTGACCTGATCAACGGTGATTCCGCTCCGCCGATCAGCCTCGAGCCATCTCAGCCGCATCCCACACTCCGCCGCGATGCCTTCGACGACGAATCGGTCGGTCGGAAAGTTGCCGATGTCGAGGATGATCTCGTCGCGCCCAGACTGGCTCGCCAGGGCGGCCCGAATCCACTTGTACAACATCACGCTGGTCGAGTCACCGACCACGGTTTGACCGGGCGAAGCACCCAACACGACGCGGCCGATCTGGTCACCGATGCGTATCGGATCCTCCATCCAGCCCTCATCCCAGGCACGGATGAGCCGCCTCCCCCACATCTGGTCGACAAAGCGGCTCATCCGATCGCGAGTTGCCCGAAGCGGGCGACCCAGCGAGTTGCCATCGAGGTACGCCGTGATCGCCGGATCATCTGAGCCGATGAACTGATCACGGAACCCGGCCAGTGGATCGGACGCGTCGAGCGCGGCCGCGCGGTTGGCAAGATCAGCAGCGTCCTCGGCTGGGATCTTCAACTGATCAAGTTCAGTCAGTCTGTCGGTCATGCAATCGCACCTTCCTTGAGCACACCCGCCAACCGACGCGCCTGGCTCATCCAGACTGCTAGCTCGGCGGCCCCATCCGGCACCGGGAGCGGCGCGTAGACAGCGCCTGCAGCCTTCAGCCGGTTACCAGGTGGACCGGTCATTGACGCAAGCAGGGCATCACCGGTTAGGCCCGTCTCGCCCATTGCCGCAATCTCCTCCGGCCGCGGCCCAACCGGCATTGGACCGTTGCCCATGTCGGTGCCGTAGTTCAGCTGTCCACCAAAGCGGACGAACCGGCGAGCATTGTCGATTGCTCGTTCACGGTCTGCTTCCGCGTGGATCGCAAAGGTCGACGTCCACGCCATGGTGCCTGCCATCGCTCGGAGCAGATCATCGGTAAGCGACTCAGTCCAGGGTGCGTGGACAAGGATGTCAGCGCCCGCGTGAAACGCCCGGCGTGCCTGACCCTCACCTTCGGCATGTACGCCGACCGGAGTCTGATGACGGTGGGCGGCGCGAACGACCGCAGCCAGCGTCGCATCGTCCAGCAGCGGGCCTGCGCTGTGCAGCACGACCTTGATCAGATCGTGCCCATGCGCGACGCCATCGTCCACGGCTCGTACGCCGTCGGCAGGACCTGTCAGCTCACGTACGGCCTCCGACGGAGCCCAGGCTCGATCGGACGGGTAGCCGCCAACGGCGGTCAGGAACGGTCCAGCGATCTTGACGACACCACCCGTAGGTGGATCGATCTTCCAGCTACGTGCGATGCGTGGCACCCAGCCGAGATCGTGCACCTCGACCACTGCAGTCTCGGCCAGCGCGGCGGCATCGACCAGACCTAAGTGAACATGTCGATCGATCATGCCGGGCATGACAGCGCCGGGAAGCTTCGGAACTCCAGCCCGCTGCACAGCCTGGCGTCCCAAGGCGATCGGCTGCAGCTCATGATCAACTTGCTCGACGACTGCCGGTCCGAGTCGATGACCGACCCAGAGATCGGCAGTGGCAAATCGCATGATCACGCGCCGGTGCCGATCTTGGTCCGTACCGCGTACAGCTCCGGAAAGAACGTCAGGTCCAGCGCCTTCTCCAGGAAGCGCACCCCGGATGAGCCACCAGTACCGGTCTTGAAGCCGATCGTGCGCTGCACGGTCCGCAGATGGCGGAATCGCCAGAACTGGAAGTTGTCCTCGACATCAATCAGAGATTCGCAGGCTTCGTAAAGGTCGTACGCGCGGTCAACGGCGTCGTAGATCGATTGGAAAATCGGGATCAATGCCGGCTGCATCACCCACGGTTGGCGTACGTCACGCTGCAGCACCTCGCCCGGAATGTCCAACCCGCGACGAGCGAGGAAAGCGAGGAAACTGTCGTAGACCGACGGTTCATCCAACAGCTGCGAGAGCATCGAGAACGCGGCCTGGTCGGAAGCGAAAACCTTGAGCATGTGCTCGTTCTTGTTGCCCAAGATGAACTCGACCGCGCGGTATTGCGCTGATTGCAGGCCCGAGGCGGTGCCGAGCGTCCCGCGAAACTCTGCATATTCGTTCGGGGTCAGGGTGGCCAGCACCGACCACTGCTCGGTCAGTGTGCGCTGGATGTGTTTGACGCGGGCCAAGCACTTCAGAGCCTGATGGACCAGGTCGGCATCAAGGTAGGCCCGGGTCGCCCGCAGCTCATGGAGGATCAGTTTGAGCCAGAGCTCGGTGGTCTGGTGCTGCACGATGAACAGCAGCTCGTCGTGATGCGGAGGGTCGCTCCTCGGGTGCTGCGCGGCCAGCAGCTTATCCAGGTCCAGGTAGTTGGCATAGCTCATCGCCTCCCGGAAATCGGTATGCACTCCGGCCTCGATGGGCCGGAACCCTTCACGCACGCTCATCTGACGGCTCCTTCACTCTCGGTATCGACCGTATCACTTTCCTGACGACCGTCACGATCGTGAAATGCCAAAGTGCCCTGAGGCTGTCGAAGGGTATGCAGCTAGCTCAGCTCGACCGGATCCACCCTGATCCGGAGCGGCCCCTCGCTCTTCCGCGCACTTCGCACCGCAGCGACCTCCTTGACAGCACCGACCAGGTGCGCGCCCTCGGCTAACGGAGCCCGGAGTATCAGGCGCTGCATGGTGGATTCTGATGCGTTGTGCGCTGCTGGCCGCCGCACAACCAGATCCGCAGGGCCAAGAGACTGTGCGGCGCTAGGAGCGTGCACGAGTGAGGCGAAGTCGCTCAGCGCCTCAGCGGGGCCCTCAATGGTGATCAATTTGACTGCAGGAGGAAACCTTGCCGCGGCTCGCTCGGCTAGCTCGCGCGCGGCGAAACCAGCTGGATCGACCCGCACCAGAGCTTGCAGCGCGCGCCCTGAGCTCTCCCCCACCGCGATGACGGAACCGTCGTCAGCTCCGCTTCTGACCAGTGCCACGAGATTGAGCCAGCGGCGCAGCGCCTCTTCTGCAGCCCGCAGATCCTGGCGCAACAGCAACAACGGCGTGTCCAGCAGCACCGCACCGGCGTAGCCGCCGGTAGCGGGCGGCTCGGCGCCGGGGGTGGCCACCACGATCCCCGAGGTGTCGGGCACGGCCGCGATGCGGTTCCCGCCGATCGACTGCCGGACGGGGGTCTGCGGAAACGCTCTGCCCAGTTCCTCGGCCGTTCGTTCTGCGCCGATGATCGGCGCTCGAACGTGGTGGGAACCGCAGATCGGGCACTCCCAGTTGGTCTGAGGTCTGCCGCACCAGGCACAACTCATCCGACCACTAGCCGCTTCCTGAGGTGCTCCGGCTGGAACCCTGGTCGGACCGCCGCAGAAGCCACACCGCGCCGGCTCCCGACACTCCTGGCAGAGCAGGGCGACGAGATAGCCGGCGCGTGGCACCTGAACCAGCACTGGTCCCTGGGGCAAGGTGGCTCGCACCATCTCGAATACCTCATGCGGCAAGCGAGCCGCTCGCGCCGCGGGGTCGCGCTCGAGCGCGAAGTCTGAGTCCGCTGTGACCTTCACCCTAGGTGCGGCATGCCGTACGACGACCCGGTCATCGGCCAGCTCTCGCAGCCAGCCGCGTTCCAGCCACGCTTGCAACTCGGCTGTTCTGGCGTAGCTGGCAAACAGCACGGCCGCCTGTCCGTCGTGAGCTCGCATGGCCAGGACGTCACGTGCATGGGGATACGGCGCCCGCTGTTCAGCCAGCAGGTCATCGCCATCGTCCCAGAGCGCAACCAGGCCAAGATCACGAACCGGCGCGTATGCCGCGGCACGGTTGCCGATCACGACCTGAACATCGCCGCGCGAAGCTGACAAGAAGGCGCGATAGCGTGCGACCGGTCCGGCTTCGGCGACCAGCACCGCGAAGCCTCCGGCGCCGAGCACCCGCGTGCAGGCCTCACTGAGCCGATCAAGATCCGCTTGGTCGGGCACGATGATCACCGCACCACGCCCGCTCTCGACGCAGGCGCGTGCCGCGGTGGCCAAACCGAGAGCCCAGTCACCGCTGGGCGCTGCGCTCGGAGTGACCTGCCACATGGCGCGCGGCTGGCTGCCGGCGCGCAGCGCTGCCAGGAACCCACGTCCGAGGGGATAGTCGACCAGCGGCCCGGCTGGATGATCAGCGGGCAGCTGGCGGCCAGTCGTGACCCGCTGTGCGAGCTCGGTCGCGGCGTGCCGCGGGGGTATTGCCAGGCGCACCACGTCAGCGAACGTCCCGGCGTAGTGATCAGCAACCTTCCTGATCAATCTTGCGATCTCGGGCGTAAGCACCGGCTCGCTGGAGACGATCTTGGAAAGCGGCGCCAAAGCTCCTTCATGATCAGCGGTGGCGACTCGATCTAGGATGAACCCGTCCCGGAGCCGGCCGGCGAACCGCACCCGCACTCGGGCCCCCGGCACTGCGTCGCTGTCCTGCTCAGCCGTCACCTGGTAATCGAAGGGCCGGTCCAGATGACTGAGTGGAATATCGACAGCCACCCTGGCAACCGGAAGTTCGGGTTGGCTGAGCTCGGGCACACCAGATGATAGGCAGCAGGCTCCGACAGTCGGGCCTCAGAGCGGCGGATGTCAGCCGCGCACCGCAGCGGCCAGGGCACCGGCTCGGTCGACGTTTTCCCAGCTCACCCCAGGTAGCTCCCGGCCGAAGTGTCCGTACGCCGCCATCTGGGCGTAGACGGGTTGCTTGAGATCCAGATCCCGGATGATCGCGGCCGGCCGTAGATCGAACACCTCGAGCACCGCTTGCTGGATCTGCTCGGCAGGCACGCGCTCAGTTCCGAAGGTCTCGACATAGAACCCGACCGGATGAGACTTGCCGATCGCGTACGCGATCTGCACCTCGCAGCGGCCGGCCAGCCCGGCCGCCACAACGTTCTTGGCCACCCAGCGCATCGCGTACGCCCCGGACCGATCCACCTTCGAGGGGTCTTTCCCGGAGAACGCGCCGCCGCCGTGTCGCGACATTCCCCCGTAGGTGTCGACGATGATCTTGCGCCCGGTGAGACCCGCGTCACCCATCGGCCCGCCGATCTCGAATCGCCCAGTGGGGTTCACCAACAGTCGATAGTCGCCTGAGTTGACCTGATAGCGCTCCAGGACTGGGTCCACGACGTGCTTGCGGATATCGGGAGCCAGCAGCGCGTTCAGGTCGATGTCGGCGGCGTGCTGGGTCGACAACACGACTGTGTCGAGCCGGACCGGGCGATCACCGTCGTACTCGACGGTCACCTGCGTCTTGCCGTCGGGACGCAGGTAGGGCATCGTGCCGTCTTTGCGTACCGCGGCAAGCCGTTCGGCAAGCCGATGCGCCAGGTCGATAGGCAGCGGCATCAATGCCGGGGTCTCGCTGCAGGCATAGCCGAACATCAGACCTTGGTCCCCGGCGCCTTGCAAATCGAGAAGATCAGTGGACTCACCAGTGCGGCTCTCGAACGCCATGTCGACGCCTTGCGCAATATCAGGTGACTGCTGGCCGATGGCAATGGCGACCCCGCACGAGCCACCATCGAAGCCCTTGGTCGATGAGTCGTAGCCGATGTCGATGATGCGCTCACGAACGACTCGCGGAATCTCCACGTACGACTCGGTGGTGACCTCGCCGGCCACCACAACCAACCCCGTGGTCACCAGACATTCCACGGCCACCCGGCTATTCGGATCCTGCCGTAGCAGCTCGTCGAGCACAGAATCGCTGATCTGGTCGGCGATCTTGTCTGGGTGCCCTTCGGTCACCGACTCCGAGGTGAAAAGTCTGCGAGCCATGCGCCCGAACCTACCGGCGTGCTCTTTGCGCAAGCGCCTCATCCCAAATGTGATGCGCAAGCGCGTCTTTGCTGCCGGAGATTGGTCCTGTCGCACCTTCTGCGCTCAGAAGGATGATCTTGTTGTCGGGTTGGCCGAAGACCAGATTGGGACCGACCTCGTTCAGGACCAGCACGTCGCAACCCTTGCGTGCGAGCTTGGCACGACCCAGGTCGAGCAGTGTGGCATCGGAAGTAGGCGTCTCGGCTGCAAAACCGATCAGAATCTGACGCGGGTCTGTCCGAGCAGCAACCAGACTCGCGAGCACATCGGTGGTTTGCACCAATCTCAGCTCGAGCCCTCCGTCGGCCGATTTCTTGATCTTGGTCTGACTGGCGTTGGCCGGTGTGAAGTCGGCGGGTGCCGCCGCCATGATCGCGATGTCGGCGTCCTTGGCGGCGACCGCCATGGCTTGTGCCAGCTGGGCAGTCGAACTCACCGCCTCGACCTCGGCGCCTGGCGGAGCCGGCAGACCGACATTGGCCGCAACCAAGCGAACGTCCGCACCACGCAACACTGCCGCGCGAGCGAGCGCCCAGCCCATCAGCCCTGAGGACGAGTTGCCGATGAAGCGCACCGGATCCAAGTGCTCGCGGGTGCCGCCGGCACTAACGACAACCTTGAGGCCCGCCATGTCCTGACCGGCGGCGCGTCCCGCAGTGCTCGGGTCCTCGAGAACGGCAGTCGCGACGGCAAAGAGCTCGGCAGGATCAGGCAGCCGTCCGACTCCGGCGTCAGGTCCGGTGAGCCGCCCGACATCGGGCCGCACGACGACGGCGCCGCGGCTGCGCAGCGTACCGATGTTGGCCTGC
>DASRJV010000109.1:0-2195 GCA_035649295.1 Propionibacteriaceae bacterium | reverse complement strand
CTCGGTCAGCTGGTGCACCACGGCGTCGGAGGCATTGGTACGCGCCTTGTGGATGCTGCCGTGCTTCAGGGTGGCCGAGTCCGGAAGGAGATACTGCACGTCGCCTGACAGCTGGAGTTGCTCCATGCGTTGTGGGATCGGACCGTGTGGCGGAACCTCCAACTCCTCCCCGTCGGCACCGTGCACCGTGATTCCGGGCGGCAATCCGGCTGTGACAGGACGACGTGGCTCCCCGGCACCCTCGCCATCGGCACCGTCCGCCGTGGAGTTCCGCTCCGGCGCTTCGTCGGCTCCGCCGCCCGACCGCCGGGACCGAGCCTGATCTCCGATAACCGGAGTGTCGTAAGCCCGGTCACCGCCGTACTCCAGCTCGGGGACCACCCGACCTTCAATGACCACCGGTTGGTGTCGGAGCCGCGCCCGTGCGGAACGTATGCGATGAGGAATCTGGTGCAGCGGGACACCGACGACAACGATCACCCCGAAGAGCAGTAGCAAGATCAGCAATGGCACGGCCACATAGACGGTCAACAGGTCCGAGAGCAGGCTAGAAGAGATATAACCGATGATCCCGCCGGCTTCGCGGAGTCGTTCAGGCTCATTGGTGCGCGGCAGCCCGCGAGCGATGTTGATCAAGCCTAGTAGGCCGAGCAGGATCGCACTCCAGCCGATCACCTGTCGGCCAACCGGACCGTTGCGGTCTGGATGGCGCAGCGTCCGCCAGGCCATCAGAGCCAGCAGGATGGGAGCCAGGTAGCTAAGAGCACCGATGGTACTGGCCACGCCGGTTGCGATAGCCGGCCCGGCCGCACCCGGCAACCCCCACCAGACTGCAGCCCCCACGACAATCGCGCTGCCCAGCAGGAACAGTCCGATTCCGTCTCGTCGCAGTGCTGGGTCGACCTCGCTGACGCCAGGCCCGATCCGACGCACCGCATTACCCACCAGATGAGCGAGGCTGGCCATGATCCCAGCGAGACCGAGCAACAGCCGATCGAAAGCGGTCTGCTGGTTACGACGGCTTCTTGAGCGCCGCGTGCCTGATCGCCTGCGCGGTGCATTTGTCCTCGCCGTGGCAGTACGAGAGGACTTCCTGCTTCCGGTCGACCGCGGCTTTGCACGCTGGGATGAGCGAGAGCCTTTGCGGGACCGCGGTGGGGAAGAGGCGCGGGTCGCCATGGATGTGAGGTTACAAGATCAATCGCTCGATGGGCGGGTCACACGCCGCGCTCCGCGGGATCGGAAAGATGCTGCCGCAACCGCCACAGATGATCTGTCGGGCCAACGCCGCTGCCGAGCGCAAAACCTCCGGCGATAGCGCCTGTGACATAGGTCTTCGCAAGCGCCATCGCCTCCGGTACCTGGTGCCCCAACGCAAGCTGGCTAGCAAGCGCTGATGCAAGAGTGCAGCCGGTCCCATGGGTATGCCGGCTGTCGTCTCGGGCGGCGGTATAGGTGAAGTGCTCACCCTCCTGGCTCTTCAGGTAGTCGATCGCGTCACCCTCGCGGTGCCCGCCTTTGATCAAAACCCACTGCGGGCCGCAGCTGAGCAAGATGTCGGCGAGGACCTGCGCTGGTGTTGTGGGGGAACGCCCGGTCAGCACAGCGGCCTCGTCGAGATTGGGAGTGATCATGGTGGCGTACGGAAACAACAGAGTGCGCAGCGCTCCGACTGCCGCCTGATCGATCAGCCGGTCCCCGTGCTTGCTGACGCACACCGGATCGACGACGATCGGCACTGGCGGATAAAGATCAGCCACGAGATCTGCGACGCAGGCAACAGTCTCTTCGGTGCCGAGCATCCCGACCTTCACCGCATCCACCCCGATGTCATCGACAACACTGCGGAACTGTGCCCGGATCGTCTCCGCCGGCAGCGGCCAGATGCCCTGCACACCCACCGAGTTCTGCGCGGTAACGGCGGTGAGCACGGTCATGCCATGGACACCGTGGGCCAGCATCGTCTTGAGATCCGCCTGGATACCTGCTCCCCCACCTGAGTCCGAGCCGGCAATCGTCAGGACTCGAGCGGTAGGGAGGCTCATCTGCGCGACTCCGAGGACCGGAAGTGATCGAAGCCCGAGGCCGACTCCCATGCCGCCCCGTCCACCAATACGCCTGCTTGATCATCATCTCCCGGGCTCACACCACCGACGACGACCCAGCCGTCCGGTACGGCGTCCGCCGTGGGAAAC
>DASRJV010000108.1:0-3466 GCA_035649295.1 Propionibacteriaceae bacterium | reverse complement strand
GAGCCGAACGCCTTGTCGAACGCGCCGGTGTCGACTGCGCCGAACGTGGCTTCCTGCTTGTTGCCAGCGCATTCGATCATGCAGAGACGGGCGAGTACGACGCGATGCTGGCCGCTGCCACCCAAGCGTTCGAAACTGCCGAACGATTCGGGGACGCGGACCTCGCCGCCATGTCCCTGGTACTCATGGGACGCGCACGGATTGCCCGCGGAGAGACCAAGACCGGTTTGGCGCTACTGGATGAGGCTATGGTCTCGGTGACCAACGATGAACTCTTGCCCGTCATCACAGGTCTTGCCTATTGCAACGTGATCGAGAGTTGCCAAGAGGTGTACGACCTGCGCCGCTCCCAGCAATGGACTGCGGCGTTGGCACGGTGGTGCGAGGGCCAACCCGATCTTGTCCCCTACGCCGGTCAGTGTCTGGTGCACCGGTCCGAACTCCTGCGATTACGCGGGGACTGGCCAGGTGCGCTGGATGAGGCGAACCGCGCCTGCGTACGACTGGAAGGACGGCCGGCGATCGCCACTGCCTATTACCAGATAGCTGAGATGTATCGGCTTCAGGGTGAGTTCGCCGAGGCTGACAAGACCTACCGTCGGGTCGCTGAGTTTGGGTTAGAGCCGCAGCCGGGACTTGCTCTTCTCCGGCTCGCCGAGGGCCGCCCCAATGTCGCGGCAGCAGCGATCGCTCGAGTGCTCGACGAGGCCCCGGACCGCTCCCGCCAATGCCGAGTGCTACCTGCATACGTCGAGATCATGTTGGCCACACATGAGGTCGGCGCGGCCCGGAAGGCCGCGGATCAGCTGTCCAAGATCGCCGAGGAGTTCGACGCGCCATTCCTGCGAGCCAGCGCCGCTTTCTGCCAAGGCGCGGTGTCGCTTGCCGAGGATGACCCGGCGCGTGCGTTAGCGGAGCTGCGTCACGCACTCTCGATCTTCGGACCGATGGACGCGGCATATGAGTCAGCCAGGGTCCGTGTCCTGATCGGCCAAGCCTGCCGGGCGCTTGGCGATGCCGACAGCGCAGAGATCGAGTTCGACGCCGCAGGCCATGCCTTCCTGAAACTCGGTGCGAAACCGGATGTCGACCGGCTACAAACAATCATCGGCTCAGCAGAGCTGAGCCACCCCAAAGGACTGACGACTCGAGAGCTCGAGGTGCTCCAGCTCGTCGCCATGGGTCGGACCAACCGTGAGATCTCATCCACGCTGGTGATCAGCGAGCACACGGTCGCCCGACATCTGCAGAACATCTTCAGCAAGCTTGGGGTGTCTTCACGCACCGCGGCCACAGCATTCGCCCTCAAGCACAGCCTCATCTGAACCAACTGGCATGGTCAGTTTTGACCATGCCAGCGTGATAAGGATGAGGGATTTCAGCGATGCCGGGCCGACAGCGAGGTCTTACGTTCGCTTCATGAGCGGGCAGCTTGAGACCGTGATCGTGGGCGGAGGCCAAGCCGGCCTGGCAGTCGGCTACTACCTTGCCCAACTGGGCAGATCCTTCCTGATCTTGGACGAGAATGAGCGGACCGGCGATTCCTGGCGGACCCGCTGGGACTCGCTGCAACTGTTCACGCCCGCGTACCTCAACGCATTGCCTGGTCTACGGCCCCGAGGACCACAAAGTCGACCTTCGACAAAGGATGAGATGGCCGACTACCTCGAGGCCTACGCCACCCGATTTGATCTTCCTGTTCAAAGGGAGCGGCGCGTCGACTCAGTCACCAGAACAACCGACCGTCTTGTCGTCAGCACTGGCCAAGATCGGTTCGAGGCGGACAATGTGGTGCTGGCTACCGGCGGCTATCAGGCCGCCTTCGTGCCCGACTTCGCCAGCGAGCTTGATGCCGGCATCCTTCAGCTCCACTCGAGCGAGTACCGAAGACCGTCCCAGCTACGCGACGGCGATGTCTTGGTGGTGGGCGCTGCAAACTCTGGCGCGGAGATTGCGCTCGAGGCCTCTGCCACACATCGAACGTGGCTCTCGGGCCGGCACCCGGGCAACGAACCGACTCGCCCGGGATCCATGGTCGACCGGCTCTTTACCCCGCCCTTCTGGTTCTTTCTCTCACGGGTGGCCAGTGTGACCAACCCGATTGGACGACGACTCCGGCCGAAGATGCTGAAGGAGACTCTCCCGCTGGGCCGCGTCAAGCTGAAGGATCTGGATGCCGCGGGAGTCGTACGCCTCCCCAGGACGATCGCGGTGAGAGATGGTGTGCCCGTCATGGAGGACGGACAGGTCATAGATGCGGCTAACGTCGTGTGGTGCACCGGCTACCGCCCGGCGTTCGACTGGGTGCGCCTCGACGTGTTCGACGAGGAGGGTCAGCCGCTACATGATCGTGGTGTAGTGGCGACCGAGCCCGGCCTGTACTTCATCGGTTTGTTCTTCCTTTCCACCCTCGCCTCCTCACTTGTCGGTGGGGTCGGTCGAGATGCCGAGTACATCGCCCGACACATCACCGCGCGGGTTGCGAGACTTCGACAGACTCAGCCAGCATCTGCCTAACCTGGCTGGTTCGGCGGTGACTAACCTGGTTCGTGGACCAAATCCGGCCCACCGGCTGTCGGTCTGTCACCACGCAGCGACGGCCATCCAGGACGGCGGCGCGCTGTGCGACGTCCGGACACCCCGGAGGCAGCGATGTTCGAAGAAGCTCAACTTTATGCACCGGTGACACGCTCTGGCGACGATGTCACCGTTCACCTTGGTGATAACCATCCAGGTGCAGTCGACCCGGAATACCGGGCCCGACGCAACGCCTTGGCCGCGCTGGCCATGGACTGGCAGCCCGGCACTCCCCCACCGATCGCGACCTATACCGATGACGAGCACGAAGTCTGGCGCATCGTTTCCGCGGAGCTGCACAACCTGCACGAGCGGCTCGCCTGCGCCACTTACCTCGAGGGCAAACAGCGATTGCAACTTCCCGAGGACCATATCCCGCAGCTCGTCGAGGTGAACGAGATGCTCCGGCCGCTCACCGGTTTCCAGTACGTGCCCGCGGCCGGACTGGTGCCCTTGCTGGAGTTCTACGGATCCTTGGCCGACGGCACCTTCCATTCCACGCAATACATTCGGCACCACTCCGTGCCGCTCTACACACCAGAGCCCGACGTGATCCACGAGGTGGTCGGCCACGGCAATTGCCTGGCTCACGACCGCTTCGCAGCTCTCTACCGGGTCGCCGGGCAGGCAGCTCGACGAGTCCAGACCACCGAGGCGCTGGAATTCGTCTCGAAGGTCTTCTGGTTCTCGCTGGAGTTCGGTGTGGTACGCGAGGGCGGCGAAGTCCGCACCTACGGCGCCGGCCTGCTCTCCTCGTACGGAGAAATTCAGCAGGTCGAGCAGGCCGACCTCCGGCCACTGGACGTCGGGCGGATGGGTGTTCAGACCTACGACATCACGCACTATCAGCCGGTGCTGTTCTGCGCTGAAGGGTTCGGCGAGATCGAAG
>DASRJV010000107.1:0-6105 GCA_035649295.1 Propionibacteriaceae bacterium | reverse complement strand
GCCGCGTACCGGTTTCGGCAAGGATTCGCTAGAGATCGAGAGCTACGTCCGTGGACTCGCCCGTCGCCGACCAGATGTCGTTGTCACGACTCTGCGGCTGGCGAACCTGATGGGGGCCGGCGTGGACAGCCATGTCACCCGCTACCTGTCGCTCCCGATCGTGCCACGAGTCATGGGCTTCGATGCCCGGCTCCAGTTCCTGCATCCGAGCGACGCAGTCGACGCCCTACTGCTGGTGACACGCCGTGATGTGCAGGGCACCTTCAACGTGGCGGCGACCGATGTCGTCACCCTGTCCCAAGCGCTTCGCAAGATGGGCCGGCCAGGAGTTGGCGTTCCGAAGGCCGCTGCGCCGCTGGTTGCCACACTGATACGCCAGGCCCACCTCGTCGACTTCTCTGCAGACCAGATCGACGCATTGACCTACGGTCGTGGCATGGACACATCCCGTTTCACTTCCCAGACAGGATTCGTCCCGAGATTCACCAGCCTCGCTGCACTGCAGGAGTTCGTCGGGATCAGCGAGCTTGGCTTACTGAGTCCTGAGCGAGTCGACAGCGCGCTCGAGGCAGCGGCCCGAGTGCTCCGAACCGCGGCGGCCCGAGATGGGTGAGGCCGAGATCATTGACTTCGGCAGCCGCGGTCAGGCCAGCCGCGGCCGGCGCCGCTCCGGCCGCATACCGGAGTCCCAAGGGACACCCACTCCCGGTGACGAAGCTCCTGGCTTCGAGTCCGAGGAAGTTCCGCAAACCCCAGCGTTGGGCGCCTTGTTCAGCGAGTTGGCCCGCCTGGCGTCGCGGTCGCTCCAGAGCTTGAGGTCGGTGCCGGTGACCCAGCTGAGTGATTTGGCTGCCGACCCGTTGCACACCCTGGCTTCGTTGGCGCAGACGCTCGGTGTCGACTGGGAGGACTCACTCGATGAGACGGTGACCTTCATCCGCAAGCGTCTTCGGGGCGACTATGCCATCGACGAGTTCGGATTCGACCCGGAATTCACGACCAAGATCTTTCTACCGCTGCTCCGGCGGCTTGCAGACTCCTGGTTCCGGGTCGAGGTGCGTGGGGCGGAGAACCTTCCCGCTGACGGCTCGGCGCTCTTGGTGTCCAACCATGCCGGCACCCTGCCGATCGACGGCATGATCTTGCACACGGTCGTCTATGACGAGATCGGCCGGCACGTCCGGATGCTGGGCGCGGATCTGATCTTCAAGACGCCCTACTCACATGATCTTGCTCGCAAGACGGGCAGCACCCTGGCCTGTCAAGAAGACGCGGAACGCCTGCTCGCGTCCAACCAGCTCGTTGCCGTGTTCCCTGAAGGCTTCAAAGGCCTTGGTAAGCCGTACGCCGATCGCTACAAGCTGCAGCGGTTTGGCCGCGGCGGATTTGTTTCGGCCGCTCTGCGAGCGCAGGTGCCGATCATTCCGACGGCAATCGTGGGGTCAGAGGAGATTTTTCCACTGATCACCAGGGCGCCAGGACTGGCGCGGCTGCTGGGCCTTCCGTACTTCCCGATCACGCCGCTGTTCCCCTGGCTTGGGCCGGTGGGCATGATCCCGCTGCCGAGCAAGTGGATCATCCAGTTCGGTGAGGCCATTCCGACCGACGAGCTCGGTTCGGGCGCCGCCGACGATCCCATGATCGTGTTCAACATCACCGACCAGGTGCGGGAGACGATTCAACAGACTCTGTACGCACTGCTCATGCAGCGACGGAGTGCCTTCTTCTAGCGCTCCGACTCCTGCGTTGGAGCGCGGCTACTCTGTGCCACGTGTTCTGGGCGTTGGCGGTGATCTTGCTGGCCTTCGCCGGCTTCACCGTGATCGTGGTCAGTCTGCGGCGCCCATCACGTGCGACAGCTGAGCCGAGCGAGACCACGACCAGCACCAATCCCGGACGGCGGATCGATCCCGAGCAGCTCAGGGGGTTTGTGTACGTCGGCGCGGGCGCATTGGTCCTGCTGGCAGTGGCCGTCATCTTGATGGGTCTGTTCGGGACCCGCAGCGGCCGAGCCGAAGGCCTGGCAGTGCTTGGGTTCTTCGGCTACGCGGCGTACCTGGTCGCTGCGACGTTGGTGCTCTACGCCACAAGCCGCAAGAGCTAAATCCCGCGGCTCATCCCCTCAGACGGCGCCGCACAGCAAGCCCCGTTGCCAAAGCACCGGCTGTTGCCCCCGCCGCACCAGCGCCGAGCAGCCCCAGCCGTGCCGCCTTTCGACCGCTCCGGTAGTCCTGAACCTGCCAGTCCTGCTCTTCGGCATGCATCCGCAGCCGGCCGTCAGGGTTGATCGCGCAGGGGTGGCCCACCAGCGACAACATAGGCAGGTCGTTGTAGGAATCCGAGTACGCGAAGCAGTGAGCAAGATCGAGTCCATGCTCATGTGCCAGTGCACGTACGGCCTCCGCCTTGGCCGGGCCATGGAGCAGATGACCCTTCAGACGGCCCGTATAGACGCCGCCAACGTGTTCTGCCGTGGTACCCAAAGCGCCGGTCAGTCCCAATCGCGCGGCAATGATGCCGGCTACTTCCACCGGTGCGGCGGTGACCAGCCAGACTTGCTGCCCGACGTCGAGATGCATCTGGGCAAGCGCCCGGGTGCCCGGCCAGACGCGTTCCGCGATCGACTCTTCGTACACCTCATTCGCGATCTCAGTCAGCTCGGCGACGGTGTGACCTTCGATGAACCCCAACGTCACGCTGCGCGCATCCTCTATGTGGCCAGGCTTTTCGCGCCCCACCGTGCGGAAGTAGACCTGCAACCACACGCCTTTCACGATCACCCGGGTGGGAAAGAAACCCCGGCGGTACAGACCCTTGGCGAGATGGAACAGTGAGGCGCCCTGAATCACCGTGTTGTCAAGATCGAAGAACGCGGCTGCGGTCGGATCCTCGTGGATCAATGGCTCTTGGCGGAGGTCGGCTTCCTCCAGCTCGGGCGCCTCATGTAGGGGTCCGGCTGCTGCCAACGGATCCTGTCGGTCGACCGGAATCGCCGATGCGTCGCTGCCCGGCAAAGACTCAACGTGACCGATAGGCGCGCCGGACGTACTGTCCGGCTCGCTCACCGCGCGTTGGCGTCCGATCACCTCATCACCATAGTGTCCGGCGTGCCATTTCTCGTGCCAGACTCGGCTGGGTGAACGACCTCGACACAGCGGTCCAGCCTGTCGACGTAGGCCCCGCCCACAGCAACCTTGCTGATCTTGTGACCCGGCAGGCAGAGTCGCAGCCTGGCGACGTCGGGCTGGTTCAACCAAGGCCGGTACGCCGCACCATGACCTGGGCCGAGCTCGAGGCACGAATCGACGCGATCGCTGCCGGATTGGCGGCACATGGATTGGTCGCGGGGCATCGAGTCGCGATCTGTGGGCCCAACAGCATCGAATTCGTTGTGGCCTATTTCGCTACTTTGCGCGCCGGATTTGTGGCAGTGCCGATCAATCCTGAGTCGACAGCCACCGAGTTGCGGGCGTTGCTCAACGATTGCGGCGCCAGGGTGCTGTTCACCGCTGCACGTCAACCGCTCGAGGACGTGCATCAGGTACCCCTCACGGCTGCTGGGCTGGACGAGTTGTCCGACGTGGCGGCCCTGCCGCTCAGCTCGCCGAGGGATCCGGAAGCATTGGCGGTCCTGCTCTACACGGCCGGCACCTCGGGCGAGCCGAAGGCGGCGATGCTCAGCCACCGGGCGCTCCTGAGCCACCTGCAGAGCGTCGCGTCCTTCCAGATCCTGGACAGGGAGAGCGTGGTGCTGGCTCTGCTGCCGCTCTTCCATGTATTCGGTCTGAATGCGGTGCTCGGGAGCTGGGCGGCATCGGGTGCCCGATTGGTGATCATGGACGGGTTCGACGGCTTCGCCGACGCGCTCGCAGCCGAGCACATCACCAATGTGCCGCTGGCGCCCCCGGTGCTTGCCCGAATCCTCGATGACGAACGGGCTCTCGGAGCCCTGGGGTCGGTGACCACCGTCGTGTCTGGTGCCGCGCCGCTACCAGTTGATCTTCGAGACCAGTTCACCGCAGATACCGGGCTTAGAGTCGAGCAGGGTTACGGGCTGACCGAGGCGGCCCCGGGCGTCTCGGCCACCTTGGGCGGGGCCGTGCTCGGGCACGGCCACGTCGGTCGCCCTTTGCCAGGCGTCGAAGTGAGGATCGGTGATGGCACCGAACCGACCGAGCCGGGCGAGATTTGGATCCGCGGCGACAACTTGTTCTCCGGCTATTGGCCGGATGGTCGCGGTGGCCCTGGAGAGTTCGGCTGGTTCCCGACCGGAGACATCGGTTACCTGCTCGATGGAGAGCTGTTCCTCGTGGATCGGGCTCGTGAGTTGATCATCGTCAATGGCTTCAACGTCTATCCAGCCGAGGTCGAGGAAGCGATCGGGGAGCTGCCGGGAGTCGATTCGGTGGCGGTGGTCGGCCGGGCCGACAGACGAACCGGCGAGCAAGTTGTGGCTTTTGTCACTGGTACCAGCCTCAGCGTGGAGACGATCAACGACTACTGCGCCGGCAGGTTGGCGAGGTTCAAGCGTCCGAGTCTGGTGCAACTAGTGGATGAGCTGCCCATAGGGATAACCGGCAAGGTGAGGAAGGGTGTCTTGCGGGGCATGCTCTGAATTGGACGCTACCGAGCATTGGCAGCCAGACGGCCGTCGATCCGGCTCGCGCCGGGGAGGCGGCTGGAGTCAACCTCACCGTGATGGTGACGATCGCCGGAGTCGCCGTCGCCGTCGCCGGAACGCTGATCGAGCTCGGGGGCGCCGAAACTGCGGACATCGCCGCCGCTACCAGGGGGTGGTCCAGCTTGTCTCGGTGCTGTCCCTCGTCGGGGGTGCAGTTTTGTTGGCCATTGCCCTGATTGGCCGCCGCGTCCCCCGGCCCTCAGAGGGCCCATCGCCGGCGTCGTGAAAGATGGTGGCGTGGTCGAGTTCGCCGGGCGGGCGGAGCGGGTCGTGGTACTAACCCGGCAGGGCTGCCATCTGTGCGACGAGGCGATAGCCCAAGTCGCTGCCATTTGTGAGGAGATCGGCGAGGCATACGCGGTGGTGGATGTCGACAACGACCCGGACCTGCAGCGGCGCTACACCGATCAGGTGCCCGTAACCTTCGTCGACGGCGCGCAGCACGACTTCTGGCGGGTGGACCCGGTACGACTCAAAGCCGCTCTGCTGCGGACTCGCTGAGCCGATGCTGTTCAGCGCCGCGACATTGCGTGGTCTCACCGAAGGTCGTGTGAACTGCACATACCGACGCTGGGAAGTCGTACGCCCGAAGGTCGGATCCAGATTCACCACGACCGCCGGCGTCGTCGAAGTCACCTCAATCACGCCAGCCCAAGAGGAGCAGCTAACCGAGCAGGACGCCGCTGACGCCGGCTTCGAGTCAGTCGCAGCACTGGTCAAGTGGACAAGCTCGAAGGGCCGAGGTGAGCTCTACCGTGTCGGCATCGTCTTGGCCGGACCCGATCCGCGCCTTGCACTCCGCGACTCAGACCAGCTGGCTGCAGCCGATGTTTCGGCGCTGAGCGCCCGGCTCGACAGGATGGACCGCGCCGCTGAACAGCCCTGGACCCGCGGCACGCTGCGGCAGATTCAACGCCTACCCGGGGTCGTTTCGACCGAGCTTGCTGCCGAGGCTGGCCAGGAGCGTCGCGCGTACAAGCTCAGGGTCCGGCGCCTCAAGGCACTCGGCCTGACCGAATCACTGGAGCGTGGTTATCGGCTCTCACCTCGCGGTCACGCCTACCTCGAGAGCCTAGGTACAGCTGAGGAATAACAGGACGACAGCGAGTTCTAGTCAGCTGCGAGCGTCGGGAATCGCGCGCCCGCCGTGCTGAGGAGGAGCAAGCAGATACGCTTTTCGTCTGCGAGCGACGACGAAGTCGGTTCCTCTGTGTTTGTCAAGCTGCTGTTTGGCCGGTCGTAGAGTCGGTGGTGGCGGGTTCGGGAAGTGACTTGTCCGAAGAGCTGGTGGTAGGGGTTGAGCCAGCCGCGCTGGATTGCACTGTCGCCCCCTGTTGTCCTCCCGGGCCCGCTGCGTATTGTCGTTCGTCGCGGATCATGAGCCGCCAAATGTGGTCGGCCAGGCGCCGTTTCAGGCACCGCAT
>DASRJV010000106.1:0-12905 GCA_035649295.1 Propionibacteriaceae bacterium | reverse complement strand
CCCGCGAAGATCGGACGGCTCGTCGTGGCCGAGTGGCCGGTTGAGCCGAGGTTCCACTCGATCCCGCCGGCGAACCAGGCATCGGTGAGCGCGAAGTTGGCGAACTGCAGCTGCCGGTTGCTGAACACCAGATCCCGGTCTGCCACCAGGTCGCGCAGCGACCAGAGCCGGCCACCCAAGCCCGGAAGCACGAGCGCCTCGAGCCGTTCATTCGCCAGCCGAAGCGCCGGGACGTCCCGAGTCCGCAGGTCGCGTGAATAGCCGTTCTGCACCGCATACGGCAGCGGATTGGCCAGTCGGCCGTACCCAATGCGCTCGCGCATGTCGGGCGGCAGATCGGGAGATCCTGACGAATCAGGAAGACGCTGCAGCCCCGCGAATGGCGGCAGTGGCGATTCCGGCCCAAGTTCGGCAGCCCGCAGTCGCAGTGTCGTTTCGCTCACCACTCCCGCCGGCATGCTTTCGACCCCTTAGCGACCCACCTCTGCCGGAGTACGCCTGCCGGCCTTGATCACCTCGCGTGCTACCACGAGGAACCCATCGGCATAGTCCTCATCTGGGAGGTCGCCGAGGTAGTAGATCTTGGTCTCGTTACGCACCGGGGCGAGCGGATCGGTCCCCAGTAGGTCGTCGCACACCTCAACGAGGTTCGACAGATCGTCACGGAGCACGTACGCGGCTCGGGCGGCCGGCGCGTCAACCAGCAGTTGCTCGGGCGTACGCCCCACCGACACCATTGCGAACGGCTTGCCTGAGTGCAGATAGTCCGACACGACTGCAGACACATCGCTGACCATCGCGTCAGAGGCGTTGAAGCAGTCCTCCACACTCATCTCCTGTTCAGCCGCAGGACCCCAAAGGTGCTCCCGGCCACTCACTTCGCGATCAGCATCCAGGACGGCGCCGATATCGGCGATCATCTTCTCGGCTTCGGGATAGCGATAGTTGAACGGATGAGCTCGGAAGATCACCCGAGCGTTGTGCGCCAAGAGCTGTTCGACGATCTGCCGCCCGACCGGCAAGGAGTAGACGCGGCTGTCGGCAAACGGTCCCTGCCAGGTCGGCGCGTACAGCACCGTGGGCTGCCCGATCGTGCCGATCGCTGCCCGAGCTGGGCTGATCAACTCCACTTGGGGGCGACCAACGATCTTGAACTTCTCGGCAGGAATGTGCACACCGTGGCGGGCGTACCGATCGATGCCAGCCTGTCCTGCCGCGAAGATCACGTCATAGATAGCGTGCACCGGGTTGAAACACGCCGGCTTCTCAGAGTCCCCGTGATTGAGCCAGACGTGAGTCAACTCGCGGCGCTCCACAAGGTGAGTGTTGCGAGCAGCGTTGTTGACATAGAACGCTGTCGTCATCGAATCGACGATGATCTCCTCAATGCTGCGCAGAGTCTTGCGATAGATCAGCGGCACCTTGACGCCGAGCTCGTCGCAGAGCTCGCCGATCTGGCTCAACATCGGAGCTGTCCGGGTGACGATGATGAACGGGCGGCCGATCCGGAGGAAGTACGGCAGCCACATGCCGACCTGGTAATTGGCTCCAACAGTCGACGCGAAGTAGACCACGAATTCCGGGCGGTAGTTCTCAAGGGTGGCCTGAAGTCGCAATTCGCCATGTTCGATCTCTGTTTGCCGAGCAAATGCTCGAGCAGTGACCAGGACAGCACTGACGAGAACCAGCACAGCTAGGCACAACAAGATCACCGGAGGGGCGTCGATCAAGATCAACAGATAGCCGGTGATGATCACCAGCGCAGCCATGATCGGCAACAGACCCCGTGGTATGAGATCGTCGACTTCGCGCAGCGCATCAGGCAGGTTGCGGCCCAACGGCGCAGTGCCCCAAGCGGCTCGGATCCGTCGCTCCGCGACCGTAGCGATCAGCAGCATTCCGCATGCTGCACTGACTGGCCAGGAAAGCTTGCCTGCATTGTCCGCAGTGACTGCGAGTGTCAGCAACAAGACGGCACGCGTCGCATCGCCTTCAGTCAGCAGCCGCGGCCATTGACCAGGTGTGAGGACCGTGGTCGACACTGACTGGAATGCCGCCCACAATGCCAGTGCGGCGAGCAGTGTGATCAGCCAGGCGGGGCCACCGGCCAATGACACAGTGAGGGTGACCAGCGCAATCGCCGTTCCGCCGAGATCCAGGCCCGCCCGCGCGGCGATCTGCGCGTACTTAGACCAGCTACGCCCAGGCAGTGCGCCCGCACCCGCGTCCTGCTCCTCCGCTGATTTGTCATCCTCATCGCGGCCGGCCTGCTCGGCACCGGCATCATCAGCCTGATCGTCCTCCATGTCTTCCATGGACTTGCGTGACACGTTGTGGACCGCATCAACGAAGGCCGCGGCATAGTTGTCGGCCCCGAAATCACCAAGGTAGTCGGCGCGGATGTCGGCTCGTTGACCAGCCAATGGATCCTCACCGAGCAGCCTCTCCAGCTGAGCGTCCAGATCGGTCAGGTCTGCCCGAATGACGTACGACGCCCGGGCAACGGGGTATTCCACGACGAATGCCTCAGGCTCGGCGGGCACCGCGATCATGGCGAAGGGCTTTCCAGAGAACAGGTAGTCCGAGACCACACTCGAAACGTCAGACACCATGGCGTCGGAGTCATTGATGCAGTCCAGGATGCTGCGATCCTTCTCCGCCGCTGCACCCCACAGATGCGGCCGTCCTGTCTTGCGACGATCTGCCTCCAGCAGCGAAATGATCCGCGCGATTGTTGCCGCGTCGTCGGGGAAGTCGTAGCTGAAGGGGTGCGGCCGGAAGATCACCGTCGCACCGCGGGCCAGCAGCGCGGCCACGATCCGCTCACCCGAGGGCAGCGAGTACAGCATGGTCTCCTCGACATGGCCCCGCCACGTCGGCGCGTACAGCACTGTCGGCTCCGGGACGTCTGAGATCCGAGTCGTGCTCTGCTTGACGTTCTCGACCTGGGGCCTGCCGACGATCGTGAACTTCTCGCTCGGGATCCGTACCCCGTGAGCGGCGTAGCGGCGAGTTGCCGCTGGACCGGCGGCAAAGATCTGGTCGTACATCGCATGCGTCGGGTTGTACGAAGGCGGCTTGTCGGAGTCGCCGTGTCCCAAATAGATGTGAGTGAGGTGCTGAAAGCGAACCAACGCGCCGTTGCCGGATGAGGCGTTGACATAGAAGGCGGCCTTCAGCGACGGAACCACAAGCGCATCAAGATCAGCAATGCCGCGGGCCTCGACGACGGGCACATCGGTCAACTCCGCAAGCGCTGCAGCCGGGACGGCGTTGCGCGCGACGATGATGAACCGCAGCCCGGCGCGTTTCAGATACGGCAGCCACATCATCACTTGGTACGACGCATCGTCGGGACGGGAGGTATAGACCACGAAGTCCGGGGCGTACGCGGCAACGGCTCGCGGAACCAGCCTCCGCAGCCGACGTGCCAGGACGATCTTGCTGCGACCATCGACAGCGAGCACCGCTACCGGAGCCAGCGCGAGCAGGCTGATCGCCACCCACCACCACGACGACGCGCTGAGAGCCGCAAGCAGTAGACCGGCCATGGTCGCCACCGCACTCGCAGCGACCGCAAGTGGACCGAGATCACGAAGAGGGCGCCGTGACGGCAGGTTCGGTAGCCGTACCGCGATGGGCACCCGGAATCGGGTGGCCCTCGCAACGAAAGGCTCGACCGCGATTGATCCGACCAGGATTGCGGCGCCCAGACCCGCGCCCACAGCCTGCTGCAAACCTGGGACCGAGGTCGCCAGGCAGACCGCTGTCGCCGCCGCCGCACAAGCCCGCGGCACCAGCGACCGACCGAACGGGGTCCAGTCCTCAGTGCGGTCGCGGGCAGTTTGGACAAGCTGCCCGGCCATCCCCAGCACTGACACCAGCACCCACAGCGGTGCCCATTGCGAGCCAGCGAGCGCCAGGATTACGCCGATGAACGCCAGCACCACGATCAAAAAGTCGAGGACGACATCAGCGACCCGCCTGCCCGCCGCTGAGCTAGAAGAACGCATTGATAACCCGTTCGGTCGCGTATCCGTCATGGAGCCTGTTGAACTGCTTGTTGAACAATTCCCGGGCGGCAGCGTACTCGGAAGCTAGGACGCCGAGGTCAAGTAGCGACGCCGCTACCTCAGCTGTGCTCTCGAGCAGTGGGCCCGGTGCTGTCGACTCATACTCGAACAAAACACCGCGCGAGCTCAGATAGTCCACGAGATCTGGCACGAAAAAAAGTACTGGCTTGCCCGTGACAAGCCAGTCGAACCGAATGGAGGAATAGTCAAGGATTGCCACGTCGGCGGCAAGCAGGAGATCGTTGATCTCCGGATAGGCAGAAACGTCCCATACGTGCCCTGTGATGGGTGTCAAACCTTCGCGAAGGTTGTAGTTGTGTCCGCGGAGCAGGACAGCGTAGCCGTCCCCCAGCTGGTCGGCCAGCGCATGGAGATCGAGCCCGTCGAACAGCGTCGCCGTCCACGGGCTGGTAGCCACCGTGTCGCGCCAGGTCGGGGCGTACAGCACGATGGTTCGGTCAGTGCCGATGCCAAGCTGCTCGAGTACCCGGGCACGAGCCGCGGCAGCGTCCTCGCGTAGCAGGGCGTCATTCCGCGGGTAGCCGGTGACCAATGTCTCACCGCGGTATCGGTACTCGCGCCGATAGAGATCAACACAGAGCGATTCCGGCACCACGATCGCGTCCCATGCATCGCTGCGGCGAGCGCACTCGCTGGTTATCACCGATTCGGGCCGCCCCTGAGCGCGCCACAGCGACTCGCCCATTGACTTGAACGGATATCCGTGAAAGGTCTGCAGGTAGCGCTGATAAGGCCTCTTCCGGAAGTACCGCTCGAACTCGATGTTCTGGCACAGGTACCGGCTGCTGGCGAGGGCGGCGTACCATTCCCGGCTTTCGATCAGCAGCGGCCGACCACCATCTGGCACGGCGACGGACAGGTCTCTGACTCCCCACATCAGCTCCAGGTCGGGTCGCTGGCTGCGCAGCTCAGAATGAAGGGCCAGCTGACTGTCCGTGGCGAACTCGCCGCGATAGCTCTGGAAGAGCACGCTTTCGGCGGGCGTGAAGGTGGATTCCTGGTACCACCTGCCCAGACGGTGTTGGGCTACGCGGCTGCGCTCTTCATCGGTCAGCGGCGCCGCAAGGCTTATCACCAGCTCGGCTGGGCCGTCACGGCCTACTCGGTAACTGTGATACGCCGCCAAGCCTTCCTCGGGTAGCAGACTGACCAGCTCCTCGGAGCAGAGAACTTGGTCCCCCGACCTCAGCAGGATCCGGTAGTCACCGCTCGGGAGTGGAAGCTCGGGTGCGCGCCAGCGGGCAACGCGCAAAGGGAATACCAGCCGTACGCCATCGCCTACCGGTTCCACGTCCCGCACGGGCACGTCAGCGAGGCCGCCGGACAGGTAGGCGCCGGCGCAGTCGGAGACGCCAAGTCCGGTGAGTCGAATGTCAATGCTGAGCTCCGCACCAGAGATCGTCACGCGCTGGGCTTCGGCTACCGCCCAGTCGGTTGTCAGGTCGCAGTATCCGGTGGTGGATCGTCTCCAACATGCCTCACCGAGACCGCCGCCAACCTGACGACCGAATTCAGCCTCAACCGGCCAGCAGACCCGATGCTCATGGTGGCTCTCGTCGACAGCTCGGAATTCCCAGTCAACGGCTGTCCGCGCGGTCACCGGCAGGTTCAGCTCGAAGTGCTGCAATCCATCGGCACGAGCTTCGCTGAGATCCCCGGCCACGCACCCACGTGGACCGATCGCTGTCACCGAGACCAGCCCACCCAGCCGTGAATCGACGAGCCGAAGCGCGCCTGATGCCCTACCCGTAGCATCCGTGGCGAGCCAACTGGCCTGAATCCGCTCAGGACGAACGTGAATCCCGAAGCCAAGTTCTGAATCGAGCTTCGGGACGACCCTGTTCTGCTCATCAGGCTGCTTCATGTTGCGTGGCGACATCAAGCGGCGGAGACCGCCAGGTGCGACGGCATGGATGGGAGCGGTTCGCTCCAACCCTGCTGCTCGGATTGTCAGGCGCAGCTGCCAGCGGCCCGGGGTGCAGTCGATACGTGCTGTGTCGATGCGGACGAAGAAGCCGCCTGCTGCCACGTCCTGGTAGCGCAATCTGGACCAGTGGTTGGCTGCCGCTTTGTGGAGCTGAGTGATCTCGCATGAGTGCGAGAAGCCTGTCACCGGCTCAGTGAGCCAGGCAGTCAACTGTGGCGGGTGAGTAGCGAGATCGAGGCCTCGGATGAAGGCCCAACCATGGACCTCGAGGTGGTCACCGTCCCATGCAATGCGTTCGATGCAGCCGGAAAATGCGGTTTGGCTCTCTGCCAGCTCCAGATATTCCGGAGGAACTTCGGCGATACCCGGCAGCTGCTCAGCGGCGGCGTACACCCGGCCATCGCGTACCTCAGTGACAGGCATCGACCCGTAGATCGCTAGGTGGTGGGTCAGTAGCTCAAGGTCGGCCCATCGCCCATTCGCGACGAGCCACAGGCCGATCTTGCGTTCCACCCGAACATGGGGCCACACGGTGTCGTCAGCCATCGCCAGGCACTCCTGTGCGGCCACCTGGAGCCGTTCCCGATATGAGGCGTCGGCTCGGTGCGCGTCGGCCGCGAAGTCGCCAAGATCGTCATCGATCAGCCTGCCGAGCAAAGGACCCGAGATCCTTGCGTCGACGCTGTCGCGAACCAATCGCCAGCTCGCACGGTGCCAATTGAGGCGGGAGTGAAGCTCGCTTGCCGACATTGGAGCAGGTAGCAACGTTCCGGGGACAAGTTGAGTGTGCTGGATGCAGCTGATTGTTTGAAGGAGGTCGAACTTTCTCGCCTGCAACGTCGCCGTGACAACTGCAAACGTCTCTCCGTCTGCCGAATCCGGAAAGCCTCCGACATCGGTGTTCCAGAAGCTTCTGCGGAAGACGCGGTTGGTGGGACTGATGTCCTGAAATGCGACTGGAAACTCACCGAGGGTCTGAGCCGGCCTGTCACGGTCATGCGTCGCCGTGGTCCACGGTGGGCGGCGGATTCGCCCCCGAACGACGGTTCGCACGCTGCCGGCTGCAAAATCCGATCCGGTGCGTCGCAGCGATGCAACCAGGTCCGCGTACGCGTGACGTGGCACGGTATCGGTCGCATCGAGAAAGGTAAGGAACCTGCCACGCGCCTGCTGCGCTCCCGCATTGCGGGATGCACCCGAGCCGAGGCGCGGCCGCGTAAGGACGCGGAAGCGAGGATCTTTGGCTGCCACCTCTTGGGCAACTCTCGCTGTGCCGTCAGTCGAGCCATCGTCGACCACCAGTACTTCGAGACGCTTGAGACTCTGCGACTGCAGGCTGTCCAGACACTCCCTGAGGTAGGACTCGGCGTTGCTCGCGACAACGACCACGCTCAGTAGCGGTGTGAGTGCCGACGGTTCAGCAGTGACCGATTTCGTCGCGGATTGCCTCAGCTGCCGCAAAGCCGACTTGACCGGAGTTGGGAGGCGGCGGGCAAGGCCGCTGGCCAGGGCGTTGAGTCGTTGCTTCCTGTCGTTCATGGATCGTTGGTCAGCGTGCGCTACGCGCGGGTGAGCATTCGGCGGAGTTTGCGAACTGCCCGGCGGGCGAACGGTGATCTTCTTGCTGCAGCGCCTGGCTTCGGCTGGGCACGAAGCTTGGGATGTTTGATCAGACCGACGTCGAGCGACAGTCCCGAGGTCCGCCGCGTGAAGTAGGCGGCCATCGTAGGCAGCCCAGTCTTGACCAGCTCCGGAAGCGCTCGGCCCGGCCGTCGTTCTGGCGTCAAGGTTGTGCGGCGACGCATGGCCAGCCCGAGAACGCCGTAATGGAGGTAGAGGTCCCACAGGCCGTCTGCGAGCCTGGCCCCGGCGGCAAGGGTATTCGGATCGATTTCAGCCGAGAATGACGTGGCAAGCCCCATGCGGTGGACCGTAGCCAGCACCGGCCAGGTCTCGCCCGTGTCGCGTTCTGTCAGATCCAACCGGATCGTCGAGTTCGCCAAGCCGAGCCACAGGGTCTCCGGCGCTAACTCGCCCAACAGTGCCGCAAAGCGCTTCTCTGCCAACGGCTCGTCAGGCATCTCAGCGAAGATCGCTTCGGCCTCGTCGACGGCGTCCAGCTCGCCGGGAGCAATTTCACCGGCAGGCCTGACATCGGTCAGCTGGACGGTTCCGCTGATCTCAAGCCTGCCGCCGACCCAGCCGGCCTGCAAGATGCTCGGGTACGTCAGCCATGACGCGCTTTCTTCCGCGACGCGTTGTACGTCCTTCGCATCCCCAGCGATGATGGCGCGCGCCACCCGTTGTGCGAGGGGCTGCAGCAGCTCGACGACACCTTCGTCGAAGTAGCGTGCAGCGATTCGATGTGCGTTGCTGAAGATTTCAGCCGCCTCATCGTCTGCGAGGCTCTCTCGCCTGCGACGGGTGAGCCGTTGCACCATTTCGACTTGAAGCCAGCGCCGGAAAATGCGGTTGCGCTCTGCTCCGGGTTCGGTGTACTTCACAACGACGTCGATGGCGTCCGCGAGGTTGTCAAAGTAGCCTCGCCAATTGGTCTTGCGAAGGCCTGCGTTGGCCTCGTCGACCCGCCGGATGTGGAAGTAGCAGGTGGAGTCGGCGTAGACGCTGACAACCTTCGCCAGCAGATAGCTGGTCACCACGAAGTGATGATCTTCGAGTCGGCGCTTGCCTTCGGGGAAGCGGATCTGATGCTCGTTCAGGAAGTCCCTGCGGAACAACTTGTGCGGCGTCAGGCTGTCCATGATCGACGAATCGCTGATGGTGCACTGCCGGATCGTTTCTCTGAAAATGACGCGCGGAATACGGCGTTGCAAACCAGCCATCTTCGGAAGCACGACGTCTGATCCGCAACTGGTCGCGAAGTCATACAGCCGCTCGAGGGCCTCTGTCCCCAGCCAGTCGTCGTGGTCGGAGAAGAACACGTACTCGCCACGAGCCGCGTCCAAGCCGACGTTGCGCGGCTGTCCTGGCCAGCCTGAGTTCGGCTGGTGGATCACCCGGAAATTTGGATACGTGGCTGCGAGCTTGTCAAGGCGTTCCGGTGTGTCATCTGTTGAGCCGTCATCGATACAAATGATCTCGAATTCGTCTTGCGGAAGGCTTTGTGATGTCAGCGATTCGATGCACGGCGTGAAGTATTCCCCAGGGTTGTACACCGGGATCACGACGCTCACCTTGAGCATGCGGTTGACTCTCTCATAAGCAGGGGCTCGGGTCATTCAGCCCACTCCGACCACTAGAAATCTCAGGCTGCCACCTGTATCGCGACCCTACGCACACAAGCAAGCGGCGGGATCAAGCACGATAGGGTCAGCCGGTGACCAGATTGCGCAACGTTGCCGTGATCCTTGCGGGCGGCACTGGCACCCGCATCGGCCTGAACATTCCCAAGCAACTGATCAAGATTGCTGGCAAGCCGATCATCGAGCACACCATCGCAGCGATGGAGCAGTCCGCCCTGGTTGACGAGATCGTGGTCATGATGGCGCCCGGTCATCTGGATGAGGTTCGCGCCATCGTGAAGAAGGGCGACTACTCCAAGGTCACGCAGATATTGGAAGGTGCCGAGACTCGCAATGAGACCACGGCTGCCGCGCTCGCCGCCCTGGGTGACGAGGAGTGCAATGTCTTGCTGCACGACGCGGTGCGTCCCCTCGTCTCGCAGACGATCATCGCCGCCAATGTGGAGGCGCTGCAAAAATATGAGGCCGTCGACACTGCTATCCCGTCCGCCGACACCGTGATCGAGGTCACCCCCGAAAACGGCAACCTCGCCGACGTGCTGCCGCGGCATCTGCTGCGTCGCGGACAGACGCCGCAATCGTTCCGCCTTTCGACGATCAAGGCAGCGTACGCAAAGGCTGCGCAGGATCCCGGGTTCACTGCGACCGATGACTGCACTGTGGTGCTCCGCTATCTCCCTGAGGTCTCGATCGCGGTCGTTGCCGGCCACGAACGCAACATGAAGGTCACTGAACCGATCGATGTCTACATCGCCGACAAGTTGTTCCAGCTGACCTCCGCGGACCGCCCCACCCCGCTGTCCAATGAGCAGTACCACGCCAGGCTGGATGGCCGCACTGTCGTCGTTTTCGGTGGCTCATACGGGATAGGTGGCGACATCGCCGAACTTGCCCGCGCGTACGGGGCAGATGTGAAGACCTTTTCGCGCTCGACCACCGGCACCTACGTCGAGAAGCGCGCCGATGTCGCCAAGGTCGCTCAGCAGGTGCTCGACGAGACGGGCCGCATCGATTTCGTCGTCAATACCGCAGGTGTGCTGGTACGCGGCGAGCTTGCGGAGACATCGGAGGAGACCATCTATTCCTCCACCGATATCAACTACCTCGCGCCGATCTTCGTCGCACAGGAGTTCTTTCCACATCTCGCGGCATCCGCGGGATCGCTGCTGCTGTTCACCTCTAGTTCCTACACGCGCGGACGATCGGGCTATTCGCTCTACTCCTCGGCAAAGGCCGCGATCGTGAACCTGACGCAGGCGCTCGCCGACGAGTGGGCCTCCTCGGGTGTCCGGGTGAACTGCGTCAATCCTGAGCGCACCGGCACGCCGATGCGCACCAAGGCCTTCGGAGATGAGCCTGCGGGCACTCTGCTGTCGTCAGAAGAAGTCGCCCGCCAGTCGCTCGATGTGCTGCTCTCACACCTGACTGGTCACATCATCGACATTCGTCGCGAAGAGGGTCCAGCCGCCCTCGGGAACGGCTAAGCGAGCTCAGCGCTCAAAAAACGACGTCGCTGATCACCAGGTTGTGGTCGGAGGGGCGGCTCGAGTCCACACGCTTCATGACGTTCTCGTACCGGAGTACACGCTTGCTGCCCTTGATCATCACCACATCCAGCCGGATTTGCTTTGCCGCCAGCGTTGTCTTGTAGTGATTCACCGTCGGGTATTTGATGTTGATCCGGGTGGCGGCTGCGGAGGCGGTGTCGTGGAACCCTTGGCGTATCAGATATTCGCGCGGCGCATCTCCAGCGCGGTTGGTCGCCCAAGAGTTGAAGTCGCCGCCGTAGATGATCTTCTCACCTGTCTTGCGCAAGCCGTTGACCTTCAGATAGACGGCCCTGGCCTGTGCTCCGCGCAGCGCGTTGTAGCTCTTCTCCTTGCTGAGCGAGCTGCTGTGGCGGTCATCCAGATGTACCGACACGACCCAGATGCGTTTCCCGGTCTTGCGGTCGGCGAACTTCGCAAACGCGGCGCTGCGTCGCAACGACTCGCTATCCGAACTCCGCAGCGGCAGGTTCATGCTGCAGGAGGAGTTGTAGTTCTTGGACCCGGTCTTCTCCGGGCAGTGGCTCAACAGTTTGAACTTCCGGGTGTCGTAGAGGATGCGGGCGCCCTGCGTGCCGTGGTTGGTGCCCGGCTTGACATACGGCGTCGTCCGGACCAGCTGATAGCGGCTATCGCCGACGACGCTCTTCAACGAGCGCTCCAGGCTGACGGTCTGCCGAAGATGTCCTGTCGTTGTTCCCTTGGAACCGTCCGCCCGTCCCGGGCCGAGTTCCTGAACTGCCAGCAAACCAGGACTACGACTTGCGATCTCACGTGCCACATCGTTTGCGCGCTGCAGCCAACTCCCTCCGTCATTGGCACGTGCGGTGCGGACATTGAAGGTGCCCGCACGCAACGTGAGGGAAGTCTCTTTCTGGCTCACCGTGAACACCTCGCGCGCGCGAAGCTTGCTCGACCGAGCCTGCCCGGTCTTGGTAGAGCTGGTCTTGACTTTGCCGGCGGTGGCGTTCGATCCGTCCTGGTTCTCGGTGACGACGCCTAGGTCTGAAACCGCTTTGAGAGTGCTGGCCGTGCCGGACGTTGAGGCTGAGCCAGGCGAAATGCTCGCCGCGCAGCAGACAGAGACAAGACCAACGGCCACGGTCGCAGCGGCCACGCGCTGAGCACGCACGAATGCTCCTTGAGGAACAGCGTGAATCGGCGGTGGCCCCCGAGCGGCACCCCCGATGCAGACTTCCCCAGACGCGGTCAGATGCCGCTTTCTGGGCCGGACAGAACAGACACTAGAAGCCCGGCAATCTTCTACGCCAGTGTTATCGACCCGTTATCGATGTGACATAGGTCACATCCGGCGTAACGATTGCCACAGATCCTCATGAACCTTGCGTACGGAATCACAAGTCAAAACTGGAAGATTGGCGGCGACGTCGGATTCCAGACTGCCCGAGCACCGAGGTCTCCGACTCGAACGATCCATAACAAGGCGACCAGCGCCACCGCCACGAGCAGCACCGGCAGCACGATACGTACGATCGCCGGCTGCTTGGCTGCATCGTCAGTGCTGCCCGAGGTACGCCTCGATACGAGGAACACATTGAGTAGCCCGATCACCGAAAAGGCGATCATGATCCAGAACAGCTGCTCAGCGAGCTGTGAATGCTGCAAGATCAAGTCGCCTACCGGATTACCCGGCTTGATTCCCAAGGCTGCCTCGAAGGCCAGACCGCTCTGCTTGGCGACATAGGTTGCCGCGGTTGCGCCAACGACGGTGATACCCAACGGCCAACGGGCCCAGGACCGGGTCTTCGGAAACGCGAAGAGGAGTGCCAGCAGGACGGCCAGCGGAATGCCGATGACCACGACGTGGATGACCAGTGGATGCAGCGGGAGGTCCCCGATCTTGTCGAACACAGACTCTCTCCTCACGATGATGATCAGCGGCCCAGGCCAGTGGCCGGATGCTGGGTTATACGGTTACACGACACGGTGATCGAAATGGTTCGATCATCGCGGTCGAACCGCCGCTGCGCCTAGGTCGCGGCTGCTTTGGCGGTACGCAGATCAGCCACCAGTCCAGCAAACGCCTCCTTTCGGTCCTCGGCGGTCGCCCGCA
>DASRJV010000105.1:0-3954 GCA_035649295.1 Propionibacteriaceae bacterium | reverse complement strand
GTCGTTGGCATGAACGTCATCGTCAACGAATCCACGCATTGGGTCACGCTCACCATCTTGCTGATGATCATGTTGGTCATTTCGCTGATCTTGCTGCGCTGGGCGCACAAACAGGGCTGGTGGTGATCACCAGCCCTGTTCTCAGGCGACGGCCGGCTGCGACTGCAAGATGATCAAGCCGTCGCTGCTCTCGTCCAAATCGAAGGTGACGATGTCGCCCTCGCGTACTTCGCCGGACAGCACCTGCTGAGCCAGTTGATCTTCGATTGTGGTCTGGATCAGCCGACGCAACGGGCGGGCACCAAAGACTGGGTCGAAGCCGGTGAGGGCCAGCCACTCCTTGGCAGCCAAGGTTGCCTCGACAGTGATCCGCCGTTCGGCGAGCCGCTTGTTGAGGCGAGTCAAGTTGATCTCCACGATCTTGGCCAGCTCCTCCGTGCCGAGAGCGTCGAAGAGCACGACTTCGTCCAGCCGGTTCAAGAATTCCGGCTTGAACGCTCCGCGCACCACACCCATCACAGCATTCCGTTTGGTGTCCGCGTCCAAGGTCTGGTCCGCCAGGAACTGCGATCCCAGGTTGGAGGTCAAGATCAAGATCGTGTTGCGGAAGTCGACCGTACGACCTTGACCGTCGGTCAATCGGCCGTCGTCCAGCACCTGCAGCAAGATGTCGAAGACCTCACTGTGTGCCTTCTCGACCTCGTCCAGCAACACCACCGAGTAGGGACGGCGCCGTACCGCCTCGGTGAGCTGACCACCCTCCTCATAGCCGATGTAGCCGGGAGGTGCACCGACCAGCCGCGCCACCGAGTGTTTCTCGGAGTATTCGCTCATGTCGATCCTGATCATGGCCCGTTCATCCTCGAACAGGAATTCAGCCAGAGCCTTGGCCAGCTCCGTTTTGCCGACACCGGTCGGACCGAGGAACAAGAATGATCCGGTAGGCCGATTCGGATCGGAGATGCCGGCACGCGAGCGGCGTACGGCATCTGACACCGCACGGACAGCCTTCGACTGACCGACCAGCCGCCCACCGATCCGAGACTCCATGGACAGCAACTTCTCGGTCTCACCCTGCAGTAGCCGGCCCACCGGTATGCCAGTCCAGTTCGACACGACCTCGGCAATGTCATTCGGACCGACCTCCTCGGACACCATCGACGGCAGCTGGCTCTCCGCCTTGGCAGCTTCCTCGAGCTCCTTTTCCAACGCCGGAATCTCGCCGTAGTTGATCTCGCTCGCCTTCACAAGATCGCCTTCACGAAGGGCCCGGTCGGAGGCCACGCGCAGTTCATCGATTTGCTTCTTCAGCTCGCCCACGCGGTTGAGACCTTGCTTCTCCGCCTCCCAGCGCGCCTCGAGGGATCGCAGCTCTTCCTGGATATTTGCCAGATCCTCGGCCAACCGATTGAGCCGGTCGATGCTGCCGGGGTCGGATTCCTTCTCAAGAGCGAATTTCTGCATCTGCATCCGCTCCACGGTGCGGCGTAACGCGTCGATCTCCACCGGCGAGGAGTCGATCTCCATCCGCAACCGCGATGCCGCCTCGTCAACTAGGTCGATCGCCTTGTCGGGCAACTGCCGAGACGTGATGTAGCGGTTCGACAGCGTGGCTGCCGCTACCAGGGCAGCATCTGTGATCGCCACCTTGTGGTGCGCCTCATACCGCTCGCGCAGCCCACGCAAGATCGCGATCGTGTCCTCGACACTGGGCTCATCCACGAACACCTGCTGGAAGCGGCGCTCGAAGGCCGGGTCTTTCTCGATTCGCTCGCGATACTCATCAAGCGTGGTCGCGCCGATCATGCGCAGCTCGCCACGCGCCAGCATCGGCTTGAGCATGTTGCCCGCGTCCATCGAGGAGTCTCCGGCGGCGCCCGCGCCGACGACGGTGTGCAGCTCATCGATAAAAGTGATCACCTGCCCGGCCGCGTCGCGGATCTCGGTCAAGACGGCCTTGAGCCGCTCCTCGAACTCCCCACGGAATTTGGCACCGGCCACCATCGACGGCAGGTCGAGCGACAGCAAACGACGGCTCTTCAGTGAGTCGGGCACATCACCAGCGACCAGCCGCTGCGCCAAACCTTCCACCACGGCGGTCTTTCCCACGCCCGGCTCCCCGATCAGCACCGGGTTGTTCTTGGTACGTCGGGCGAGCACTTGGACCACGCGGCGGATTTCGGCATCCCGGCCGATCACCGGGTCCAGCTTGCCGTCCCGTGCCATTGCGGTGAGGTCGACGCTGTATTGATCGAGAGCGGATGAGGTCGCCTCGGCCTCGGGGCTGGTCACCCGCTTGCTGCCACGAGCGTCATTGAAGGCCCGGCTCAGCACGTTCGGCTTGATGTTGAGCGCCGAGAGAACCTTCTTGGCGTCCGAGTCGACGGTCGCCAGCGAAATGAGAAGGTGCTCGGTGGCCACGTACGCGTCGCCGAGTTGCTCGGCTCGGCTCTCGGCGTCGGCCAGCACCCGCGCAAACGATCCTGAGAGGCTCGGCTGGCTGACCGAGGTTCCCTTTGCTGAGGGCAGCTTGGCAATCGCACCCTGCGCGGCAGCGGCAACGACGGCCGGATCAGCGCCAGCAGCCGCGATCAAGGGCGCGACAGTGTTCCCGGGCACCTGAAGGAGCGCGTGCAGTAGGTGTGACGGCTCGGCGTACGGGTTGCCCGTCGTGAGCGCACTGCGCAAAGCGGCTGAGACTGCGTCCCGACTCTTAGTCGTGAGTTTGCTGGTGTCCATGTCTCCTCTGGATCGAACTTCCGGGCTGCGGGCGTCGGCATTGCGCAAGCAGCTCTACCAAACTTGAGTATCCGCCACTCAACTATGCGCCTGCGAAATCCACTTCGCAATGGGAAAGTTGAGTCCAACAGACTCAACCTTGTGCGGATTTGGCCTATTCCATCTTTGTACGTGGAAGTGACCGATCGTTGGCCGGCGTCCAGCGGCTCACCTGCTCCTGCCATGACGGTGGCGTGCCGGGAAGTTCGGCGGTCCCGTGGGCACTCAAGCCGTCGATGACGATGGCGAGCTGGCGCTGCCTGAGCCCGGCGGTCCGGGCGGTATCACCGAGCCGGGTCTTGGCCAACAGCTCCAGCAGGAATGCGACGTCGAGAAACGTCAGTCCCGGACGCAGAGCACCAGTCTCCTGGACGCGCTGGAACAAGGCGACGGTACCCGCAATCATCCGCTCAGTCCGAGCCGCGTGGCGCTCATCCGGCGTGAAGTGGCCAGCGAGATGAACCGTCAGCGCGTGCGTGTCGGCGGCGACGATGTCGCGCAGCCATTGAACATAGGCCGTCCACGGATCGTCCGTGGATGCCAATGCCTTCTCGACAAGCTCGATGTAAATGTCTTGGCCATCGAGGCAGAGCTGGGCCAGCAAGGCGTTCTTGCTCGGATAGCGGTGGTAGAGCGCGGCGATGCCGACGCCGGCCCTGCTGGCGACCTCGGAGATCGGGGCGGCGGGGTTGGCAATGAAGACCTCGCGCGCGGCTTCGAGGATGCGCACGTCATTGCGCGCAGCCTCCGCCTGGCGCCCGCGTTTGCGTGGTTCGGTCGACACGACAAATAGCCTACTGGCATCTAGAATCATCCATTCTGTTTTGGTAGTCTTAAACAGAACGAATCATTCTGATCTAGGAGCCAGCAGATGTCCGATCACGAAATCAGAGCTTTCACTGTCAGCATCAGCGACGAGGCCGTCACCGAGGTGAGGTCCCGGCTCGCCAACACCCGGTGGCCTGAACAGCTCCCGGGGCCGGCCTGGCAGCGGGGTGTTCCCGTCGACTATCTGCGGCGGGTGGCGGAATATTGGGCATCGGAGTTTGACTGGCGGGCCCAAGAGAAGCGCATCAACGCGTACCCCCAGTTCACTACCGACGTCGACGGCCAGCGGATTCATTTCCTGCACGTCAGGTCGGCGGTGGAGGGAGCCACGCCGCTGTTGCTTCTGCA
>DASRJV010000104.1:0-2256 GCA_035649295.1 Propionibacteriaceae bacterium | reverse complement strand
CGGATTGTGGTCAGCGACAGTGCAAGCCAGGTCTTCGCCGGAACACTCCAGTCGGCCATCGATCCGCACGGCCGGCTCAGCCCCGAGGAGGCGGAGACAGTGCTGCGTGTCGCAGCAGCCGAGGATGTGTTCACCGGCTCGTACGGCGGTTGGCAGGGTCGGATCGACGAACGTGGGCGTGGCTTGTCCGGGGGGCAGCGGCAACGAGTGGTGCTCGCACGAGTGCTCGGGCTGGACCCGCAGATCTTGATCTTGGTCGAGCCGACATCCGCGGTCGATGCCCATACTGAGGCGCTGATCGCTGAGCGGCTGGTGGCCCACCGTCGCGGCAAGACCACGATCGTGACGACAGTCTCGCCGCTAATGCTGCACCATGCCGATCGCGTGGCGTTTCTGTTCAACAAGCGGATCACGGCGCACGGAACGCATGAGGAACTGCTGCGGACAAACCCGGACTACCGGCGTACGGTGGCGCGCGCGCTGGACGAACCTGCGGAGGGACCCGATGGCTGAGCTGCAGATCGGTTTGCAGGGCTCGGCCGAGACATGGCGATCGACGCCGCCCACGCCGCAGCTCCCGGAGGCATTGCTGCCCCCGAGAAGCGGCTCAGTGGCGTCACGACTGCGAGCCTTGCGGCGCCGCCACCTGCTCCGAGAGCGGCGGGCAGAGGAGTTCTTCGCAGACTCGCGCAAGCCTGACCTGGGACTTCCCGTGGCCGATCGGCGTGACGTGGGTGCCTTCACCGCTCGCCTGCTTGGCAGACGGCGCTGGATCATCACCGCCCTGCTGCTGTTGCACGCGCTGGCTGCCGTGGCCGGCCTGATCGTGCCCCGGATTCTCGGTTCGCTGGTGGACGCTGCGTCGGCCGGCAACACCCTGGCATCAACGCTGACCGGGCTGGCGCTGGCAGTCACCGGCGTTGTGGTGATGCAAGCGATCTTGATCTTTTTCGCGCTGTGGGTGTCAGTGATCTTTGGTCAGGATTTGCTGTCCGAGGCACGCGAGTATGTCGTGCAGACGGTGCTCGGGCTGCCGTTGGGCAGGGTCGAGAGCGCGAGTACCGGTGATCTGGTGACGCGCGTCACTCGTGACGTGTCCACGATGAGCATGAGTGTCCGCTTCGGCTTGCCGGAGTCCGTGATCGCCGGGATGACCACGCTGCTGACGGTGGTCGCCATGCTCTTGAACTCGCCACTGCTCACGCTGCCGCTGCTGGTGACGGCGCCGTTGTTGATCATCGCCGCGAGGCGGTACGTGAAGCGGGCACCGAAGGGCTACATAACCGAGGGCGGCACTTATTCGCAGATCAACTCGACGTTCACCGAGACGGTCGAAGGCGTGCGCACGGTCGAGGCTCTCGGATTACAGCCGAGTCGGATCGAGCGCGGCGATGAGGACATAGCGGTGTCCGCACAGGCGGAGCGTTACACGATGACGCTGCGCAATCTGCTGTTCATCGTGATCGGCTTCGCATATGACACACCGCTGGTCATGGTGCTGATACTCGGTGCCATCGGCTATGTGAACGGCTGGGTCACCTTGGGCCAGGTAACCGCGGCGACCCTGTATGTACAAGCCCTTGTCGAGCCGCTGGATCGGCTGATCCGCAATGTCGACCGGCTGCAGGTTGGCATTGCTTCCACCTGCCGGTTGCTCGGCATCGCCGCCGTCCCGCAGGATCGCGAGCCCGGCGATGAGTTGCCGGCCGGAAACCAGCTGGTGGGGCGGAACCTGCGCTTCGCGTACCGCGATGATCATGATGTGCTGCATGGCATCGACCTGGCGCTGGATCCTGGAGAAAGGCTGGCCATTGTTGGGCCGAGCGGCTCGGGAAAATCCACGTTGGGACGGCTCATGTCGGGTATCAACAGGCCGCGTACAGGCTCTGTCACGGTTGGTGGCGTGGAGCTCACCGCGCTACCGCTGCAGGTGCTGCGAACTGAGGTTGCCTTGGTCACCCAGGAGCACCACGTGTTCGTCGGTACCGTCCGGGACAACATCATCCTGGCTCGCGAGTCATCGCCTGACGAGGTAGTGATCGAGGCGCTGCGTACCGTCGACGCCTGGGACTGGGTTGAGCGGCTGCCCCAGCAGCTCAGCACCATGCTGGGTTCCGGTCATCAGAAGCTGACGCCTGCGCAAGCGCAACAGATCGCGCTTGCCCGGTTGGTGGTTGCCGATCCGCACACACTGGTGCTGGATGAGGCCACATCGTTGATCGACCCGCGGACCGCCCGGCATCTGGAGGGCTCCAT
>DASRJV010000103.1:0-9803 GCA_035649295.1 Propionibacteriaceae bacterium | reverse complement strand
ATGTGGCCGTGCCATTGCTGATCTTGCTACTGCTCTTCGGGGTGATCGTTGTCGTCGGTGTCCCGCTGCACCAGATTCCTCATCGCATACGTTCCGCGTGGGCCCGGCTGCGACACCAACCGGTGGTCATCGAAGGTCGGGTGGTCCCCGAGCTGGAGTACGGCGGTGACCGGGCTTACGACACTCCGGTTATCGGAGATCAGGCTCGGTCTCGGCGGTCGGGCGGCGGAGCCGACGAAGCGCCGGAGCGGAACTTCTCGGCGGATGGTACCGATGGCGAGGGTGCTGGGGAGCAACGCCGTCCGGTCACAGCCGGATTGCCGCCCGGGATCACGGTGCATGGTGCCGACGGGGAGGAGTTAGAGGCCCCGCCACACGGTCCGATCCCACAGCGCATGGAGCAACTCCAGCTGTCCGGCGACGTGCAGTATCTCCTTCCGGACTCGGCCACCCTGAAGCACGGCAGCATCCACAAGGCGCGTACCAATGCCTCCGACGCCGTGGTGCACCAGCTGACCGAGGTACTGCTCCAGTTCGAGATCGACGCCCACGTCACCGGGTACAGCCGCGGTCCAACAGTGACCCGATACGAGGTCGAGCTCGGTCCTGCCGTGAAGGTGGAAAAGGTCACGGCCTTGAGCCGCAACATCGCGTACGCGGTGGCCAGCGCCGATGTGCGCATCTTGTCGCCAATACCCGGGAAGTCCGCCATCGGGATCGAGATTCCCAACAGCGACAAGGAAGTGGTGTCTCTGGGGGACGTACTGCGGTCGGCGCGAGCCAGGAATGATCATCACCCGATGACGGTCGGTCTCGGTAAGGATGTCGAAGGTGGCTTCGTGATGGCCAACCTGGCCAAGATGCCTCACCTGCTGGTCTCCGGTGCTACCGGATCGGGCAAGTCGAGCTTCGTCAACTCCATGATCACCTCGATCATGATGCGAGCCACGCCCGACGAGGTGAGGATGCTGCTGGTCGATCCGAAGCGAGTCGAGCTGACTGCGTACGAGGGAATTCCGCACCTCGTAACGCCGATCATCACCCATCCCAAGCGCGCCGCCGAAGCACTGCAGTGGGTGGTCCGTGAGATGGACCTGCGGTACGACGATCTTGCGGCCTATGGTTTTCGGCACGTCGATGACTTCAACAAGGCGGTGCGAACCGGCTCGATCAAGCCGATGGTGGGTGACACAGCGAACCCTGTGGACTCCTCAACGTCGCCGGACGCAGCGCAGGGGGTGCTGGCGCCCTATCCCTACCTTGTGGTGATCGTGGACGAATTGGCCGATCTGATGATGGTGGCTCCACGTGATGTCGAGGACTCGATCGTCCGTATCACGCAGCTGGCCCGGGCAGCGGGAATTCACCTGGTGCTCGCGACCCAGCGGCCGAGCACTGATGTCGTCACCGGGCTGATCAAGGCAAATGTGCCCAGCCGGTTGGCGTTTGCGACGTCCTCGATGACCGACTCGAGAGTGATCTTGGATCAACCCGGCGCGGAGAAGCTCGTCGGCCAGGGCGATGGGCTGTTCCTGCCGATGGGGTCGAGCAAACCGATCCGCATCCAGGGCGCCTGGGTTACTGAGAACGAAGTCCGAGCCGTCGTCAGTCATGTCTCCGGGCAGCTCAAGCCCACCTACCGGGAGGATGTGACCTTGGCATCGGAGTCCTCAGCCAAGGTGGCTGAGGACATCGGCGACGATCTCGAGCTCGCGCTTCAGGCGGTGGAGCTCGTGGTGACCTTGCAGCTCGGATCAACCTCGATGCTGCAACGCAAGCTTCGCGTCGGATTTGCCAAGGCGGGGCGGCTGATGGACATCCTGGAGACGCGCGGCATTGTGGGACCCTCTGAGGGATCCAAGCCACGTGACGTCCTGGTCACGCCCGATGAGCTGGAAGCGGTGATGGAGAACCTCAGGGTCGGCTAGCCATTTCGCCATCGGTCATACTGGGACGGCCATGCTTGAGTCCACCACGTCTGCCGTCCTGGCTGCCGATCAGGGTCCGACAGTGAGCTCAAAGCCGACGGCAGTGCACCTTGTGACGCTTGGTTGCGCGCGTAACGAGGTGGACTCGGAGGAACTTGCGGCATTGCTGGAGCGCGACGGCTTCAGGCTGGTGGCCGAGCCTGGTGACGCGGACGCGGTGATGGTCAACACCTGTGGCTTCATTGAGGCGGCCAAGAAGGATTCGATCGATACGCTGCTCGCCGCCAGCGACCTCAAGAAGGCAGGTCGCGCACAGGCCGTCGTAGCCGTCGGGTGTATGGCAGAGCGCTACGGCCGCGAGTTGGCCGAGGCCATGCCTGAAGCGGATGCCGTGCTCGGATTCGACGATTACGCCGACATTGCTGATCGACTCAGGTTGATTCTGGCCGGCTCACGCCACCCGGCTCACCTGCCGCGTGATCGTCGCTCACTATTGCCGCTGGCGCCTGCTGCACGGTCCGCGGTGGCGCACGCCGCAGCCATTCCAGGACACGGGTCGCCGCGGTTGGGCCCGGTAGGTCCGGCAAGCGGTCCCCGTGTGTTCCGTCGCCGGCTAGGCGGCGGTCCATCGGCACCGCTGAAGATCGCCTCCGGCTGCGATCGGCGCTGTACCTTCTGCGCGATCCCCGCATTTCGGGGGGCATACGTCTCGCGCCGGCCGGCCGAGATCAAGGCCGAGGCGGCCTGGCTCGTTGAGCAGGGTGTTCGTGAGATCTTTCTGGTCAGCGAAAACTCCTCGTCGTACGGCAAAGATCTCGGCGACATTCGCCTGCTCGAGCGGCTCCTCACCGAACTGGCGGAGATTGACGGGCTGTCCTGGATCCGGGTCTCGTACCTGCAACCGGCCGAGATGCGGCCCAGCCTGATCGAGGTGATGGCAGGCACGCCGAAAGTCGTCCCGTACTTCGACCTGTCTTTCCAACACGCCTCGCCCGGCGTACTGCGGCGCATGCGACGCTTCGGCAGTGCCGAGTCATTCCTGGGATTGCTTGAGTCCATCCGCCGGTTGGCGCCGGCCGCAGGGATCCGCAGCAATGTGATTTGCGGGTTCCCGGGTGAGACTGAGGCGGATGTCGAGGTGCTCTGTGAGTTTCTGGCCGCGGCGGATCTGGACGCGGTCGGGGTATTCGGCTACTCGGCTGAGGAGGGTACGGAAGCAACTCAGCTGCAGGGGCAGCATCCGCCGGAGGAGATCGAGGCCCGCCGTGCGCGGGTGGCTGATCTTGCTGATGAGTTAGTCACCCAACGTGCGGAGGCGCGGATCGGCGAGTGCGTGCAGGTACTCATCGAGGAAGCCGATGAGGACATCGTTGGTCGCGCCGCTCACCAGGGTCCTGAGGTCGACGGCAATGTCCGATTGATGACGCGCGGATTCACCCGCGGGGACCTGGTCGACGCGATCGTGTCGGACTGCGACGGTGCCGATCTGGTTGCCAGCGCGATTCAGAACGGGCAGGTCCCGTTGATCAGTGGACGGGTGCGCACCACACCATGATCGACAACGAACATCCCAAGCCGGACCGCGATGCGCTGGCGCCGAGTGAGACACATCCAGTTGGACCTATGGCCGAACCGGAAACGAGTCCGTGGAACGTGCCGAACGCACTGACCGCTTTTCGCATCATTCTGGTCCCGATCTTCGCCTGGATGCTGCTGGTTCATCCTGACCAGCCAGGATGGCGGTTCCTCAGTGCCGTGATCTTCACTGTGGCGATCTTGACGGACACCCTTGACGGATACCTGGCACGCAGGCACAACATCATTACCCGCTTCGGCAAGCTCGCCGACCCGATCGCGGACAAGGCGCTGACCGGTATGGCGTTCATCGGCTTGTCGATCATCGACGAGCTGCCCTGGTGGGTGACCGTCACGATCTTGGTCCGCGAGTGGGGGATCACGGCTTTACGCTTTGTGGTTCTTCGTTACGGCGTGATGGCGGCCGGCCGCGGAGGCAAGATCAAGACTGTCACCCAGGCAGTCGCGGTGATCTTGTATCTGCTGCCATTGCCGGCTCAGGTCCACATTGTCGCAGTGATCGTCATGGGCGTTGCCTGGGTGATCACTATGGTGACCGGTTTGGACTATGTCCGCGAAGCACTTCGGCTGCGGCGTCGGGCACACGCCCGCGGATGAAGTCCGGGCTGGCCGCGAGCGTTCTTGCCGAGCTGGGCCGACGAGGTGAGACGCTCGCAACTGCTGAGTCTTTGACCGGCGGAATGGTTGGACAGCTACTTACTGATGTATCCGGTGCGTCCGCCAGCTACCTGGGCGGCGTTATCAGCTATGCCACTCGCCTCAAGGAGACGCTGGCAGGTGTGGATGCCTCCACGCTCGCCGAACTCGGTCCAGTGGCGGAGCGCACGGCCGCGGAGATGGCGCGAGGCGTGGCCGAGCGATGCAACGCCGATTGGGGCCTCGCGACCACAGGGGTTGCCGGGCCGGAAGCTCAGGCAGGCCATCCGGTCGGTCAGGTCTTCGTTGCCGTCAGCCGCCAAGCTGACGGCGTACTGAGCGTCGAGGAACTCTCACTCCACGGGGAACGTGCGGCAATCCGGCAGCAGGCCGCCGTGGCCGCGCTGACCCTGCTCGCCGAGGCGCTTCGATTGGCCGGTGCTTCACTTGGCGCAGACGACGCGAGCACGACCTAGCGTGGTGCAATCTGGTGTTGTCAGTCAGGATGGGTACAGTTTCCATATGCGGTCCGAGGAACTCCCGGTGAAGCCGGTGCTGGTGCGCGAGCTCATCGGTGAGTCGCTCCGTGAGGAGCGCGTCTCGCAGGGAAAGACACTGCGGGAAGTGTCCAGGAATGCTCGTGTCAGCCTGGGATATCTCTCCGAGGTGGAGCGCGGTCAGAAGGAAGCATCGAGCGAGCTGCTCGCGGCCATTTGTGCGGCGCTGGATCTGCCGCTCTCCGTCGTGTTGAACGTCGTCAGCGAGAAGATGGCGAGCTACGAGCGCGTGACCGCGTTGCCCAACGTACGGGCAATGGCACAGGCTGCCGCCTGATCGTTAGACGCCAGGCCGAAGCCGCAGGCCCTGAGGTGTCATTCGGAAGCCTGCAGCCTGCAGCGCCTCACTCACAGGAATCGAGCCGAAGACGTGCGCGCCGTCTGCCCGCTCCACTGTCAGCTTCCCGAGCAGACCCTGGTGCACTGATCTTGCAAGTGCCGCCGCCGCGGGCGCCAGCCTCGTCGGGTCCTCGGTGAAGGACAGAAGCGTCCTGCCTCCGCGCTCCACGTAGAAGATCACAGCGCCGCCGACCAGCACGATGAGGGCTCCTGCCTTGCGGCCGGGGCGGTGGCCTTCTCGATCAGGCCATGGAAGCGCTGCGCCGTAAGGGTTGGCGGGATCACATGCGGCGAGTACGACGGCATGAGGCTCCGACGGCTCTTGTTGATGACTGCGTAGTCGATCAACGGCCCCGGTCAAGGCGAACTGGGCCGCGCCCAAACCTTCCACGAAGTATCCACGGCGGCATTGGCCTGACTCTTCGAGCGAACTGAGCGCGCGATAGGCAGCACCGAAGCCGCCTTCGGCGTTCTCGGTGAGGACACTGCCGCGCGTCACCACTCCATAGCGGTCCAGTTGGGCGAAGATGTCCGAGGCTAGGCGGTCCGAGGCTGACGATGACGACCGGTGCACCAGCGACCAACGACCTGCGGTCGTTGGAGTGGTGAAGCGTGGGGTACGAGGAATTCGGCCGAGACCTCCGCCAGCCAGTCGGGTCCGATGGGTCCTCGCGATCGGCCGGCTGGGTCGTCTGTGGGCTCCCCTCACGGCAAGGCTACGAACGGGTGCAAAGGTATCTCCGGTAACCAGGCCGGCCCAGACCAGCTCCCACAAGGCATCGACGTACTGCGAGCGTTCGGTGACTGGCAACCCTGTGGGTAGCAAGGCGTCAAAGAAATACGCGCCGCCACTGCCCAGGGCAGCAAGAAGCTCCTTGCTGCGGTACTGCGCTGGCTCGCCATGCGGTGGCTTTGGTTCCTGATCAGCGACGTACCAGCGCACCCAACCGTCGGAATCACCGATTGGCCCGTCGCCGACCCAATAGATCTCACCTGTCGCAGTCAGCTCGTCGAGCATAGAAGACGTGTAATCAGCTACCCGCGCGGGCAAGATCATCGACTCGACGGCGCTGGCGGGCATCGGATAGCCCGAGAGCTGTTCGATTGCGCCCAGCACAGCATCGACGCCGCGGCCTCCCTTGCCGACGCCCTGCCATTCGGCGAGGAAACGGGCAAATGCAACTTGCTCGACGGGCTCAACGCCCTTGCGCAGCAGTGCCAGGGTGCGTCTCTTGATCAACGCCAGCACTTGACTGTGGCAATACTGACGCCGTTCGCTCGCAGCCTCGCCCGGCAGGTCGACGAACGAACCAGCGACCAGTGTGCCGGGAGCCACCAGCCCGTCGCAGGCCGACTCAACGATCGCGCGTCCCAGCCCATATCGCTCTGCGATGCTGGAGGCGACGAAGGGGCCGTGGGTGCGGGCCCAACGCAGTACAAGATCATCGATCGGATGCTCGGCGGTCTCGGTGAACGTGGCCGCCACACCGGGCGGGACCGGAACTCCGAGGCCGTCCCGGAGCCGCGGGATGTCCTCAGCAACCGCCAGCATGTCCCGACCGGCAATTCGCAGCTCGACGACACGGCGATCTTTGATTAGCGCGTCGATCACCTCAGCGACGTCGAGCCCCGGGGCAGTCCGTTCCGCGACTTCGACAGGGGTGAACGGTCCAGCGGTGCGCAACAGGTCGAACGCCTGCTCCAGCGTGGTCACCTGTCGCTCGGCGCTGAGGCACTGAAGGTCGGCCTCGACGCGTGCGATGACGTCGGCATCCAGAAGCTGCTTGATGCCGTCCTTGCCGAGCAGTTCGGCTAACAGGGTGGCATCCAGCGAGAGCGCTGCAGCCTTCCGCTCGGCGAGTGGCACATCACCCTCGTACACAAATGCCCCGACGTAGCCGAAGAGGAGCGAGCGGGCGAAGGGAGACGGCTCTCGGGTCTCAACCTCGACAATGCGGAGCGACCGCGACGCGACCTGGCGCTGCACCTCAAGCAGCCCCTCGAGATCGAAGACGTCGTTCAGGCATTCCCGCATGGTTTCGAGAACGATCGGAAACTCCGGATACTGCGCGGCGACCGTCAAAAGCTGCGCCGAGCGCATGCGTTGCTGCCAGAGCGGAGAACGTAACCGTGGATCACGCCTGGGAAGGAGCAGCGCGCGCGCCGCATTTTCTCGGAACCGGGCGGCGAAGAGGGCCGATGAACCGACTTCATCGCTGATGACGGATTCAATGAGCTCCGGGTCACACACGATCAGCTCGGCACTCGGTGGCTCGGACTCCGTGTCCGGGATACGAAGCACCATGCCGTCATTGGTCGCGGTCGCCTGCACGTCCATGCCGTAGCGCTCGCGTGCCGCATGCTCGACCGCCAGCGCCCATGGGCTGAGGACGCCGGTACCGAGGGGACAATGCACACAAACCCGCCAGTCACCGAGCTCGTCGCGGAACCGCTCGAAGACCACTGTCTGGTCGTTTGGCAGCGACCCTGTGGCTGCCTGCTGCTCGGCCAGATAGGAGACCAGGTTGTTGGCGGCGAATTCGTCCAGCCCGGCTTCGCTGAGTCGCGCTCGGGCAGCCGCCGGGCGCATGGCACCCACCTCGCGAACGAAAGCGCCGAACGCGCGCCCCAACTCCAGTGGCCGGCCCGGTGCGTCGCCCTTCCAAAAAGGCAGTCGTCCTGGAGTGCCCGGCGCGGGGGAGACCAGAACCTGATCATGGGTGATCTGCTCCACCCGCCAGCTCGTGGTGCCCAAGGTAAAGACGTCGCCAACCCGAGTCTCGTAGACCATCTCCTCATCGAGCTCGCCGACCCGACGGCTGGGTGCGTGCCGCCCGGACGCATTGCCCTCGCCGACCAAGAACACCCCGAAGAGCCCGCGGTCGGGAATGGTGCCACCGGAGGTCACCGCGAGCCGCTGGGCGCCTGGCCTGGCCACCAGGACGCCGGTGTCGCGATGCCAGATCAGGCGGGGTCTGAGCTCGGCGAACTCCTCGCTGGGATAACGGCCGCTCAGCATGTCGAGCACCGCCTCAAAGGCGCTGTAGGGCAGCTGCCGGAAACTGAACGCCCGGCGCACCAGGGCGTACAGCTCCTCGACCTTGGCGTCCTCGATCGAGACGATCGCGACGATCTGCTGGGCCAGCACGTCGAGCGGATTGCGGAGTTCGGCTACCTCCTCGATTGCACCGTGGCGCATCCGTTCGACGACGACCGCCGATGCGATGAGATCCCCACGGTGGTTGGGAAAGAACACACCGCGAGATGTCGCCCCCACATGGTGCCCTGCCCGACCGACCCGCTGCAGCCCGCTCGCCACGGACGGTGGAGCCTCGACCTGCACCACGACATCGACGGCACCCATATCGATCCCGAGCTCCAGTGACGACGTCGCTACAACACACGGCAGCCGGCCGGTCTTGAGGTCGTCTTCGATCTGGGCGCGCTGTTCCTTGCTGACCGAGCCATGGTGCGCTCGAGCGATGACCTGCCCGTGGCTGCCGTCCCGGCCGCTGGATGCGCCAGATTGGGCCATTACTTGTGCTGGTGGTGGGAAGGGCTCAGTAGCATCACCGAGGCGTTCGGCGTTCAGTTCGTTGAGGTGAGCGGTGAGCCGCTCCGCCAGCCGGCGTGAGTTGGCGAAGACAATGCTCGAGCGGTGCTCGTTGATAACGTCGAGAATTCGGTTCTCGACATGAGGCCAGATGGAGGGTGGCCGCGGCGGGGGCTGCTCATCGTCCAAGCTCGGAGGCGCGGCTGTCGGCGTCGACGCTGTGGCCCCAAGATCGCTCATGTCCTCGACCGGCACCACGATCGACAGATCCCATGATTTCTCGGCGTACGGCGCAACGACCCGAACCGGATGCGGTCCACCGAGAAAGGCTGCGACCCGCTCGGGCGGTCGTACGGTGGCCGACAGGCCGATCCGCTGCAGCGGATGCCGTGAGGACGAGCCCCCGGTGGCAGATTCAGTCAGCGCCTCTAGTCGTTCGAGAGAGACCTCGAGATGGGCGCCGCGCTTGGTGCCAGCCAAGGCATGCACCTCGTCGACAATCACCGTTTCGACCGATCGGAGGAGGTCGCGCGCAGCCGAGGTCAGCATCAAGAACAGCGACTCGGGAGTGGTGATCAAGATGTCCGGTGGCCGACTGATGAGTGCCCGCCGATCGGCTGCCGACGTGTCTCCGGACCGCACTCCTACAGTGACACTCGGCGGCACTTGATCCAGCCGCAGGGCGGTCTGAGTAATGCCAGCCAGAGGTGCCCGGAGGTTCCGCTCGACGTCGACCGCAAGCGCCTTCAGCGGGGAGACGTAGAGGACACGGCACCGTTCTTTTGTGCTGGGCTGCGGCGCGCGGGTCAGATCATCGAGAGCCCACAAGAAGGCGGCAAGCGTCTTGCCGGATCCAGTCGGTGCGATGACCAATGCATTTTCGCCGGCGGAGATGGTCTCCCATGCCCCGACCTGTGCAGCTGTCGGGCGCGCAAAGACCTCCCGGAACCAGGTCGCGGTCGCGGGGGAGAAGACCTCCAGAGGATCAGCAGGCACGTTGTCTATCTTGCCCTCGGCCACAGACATTCCCGCGCGCCGTGATCTGCTCGCGATTTGGTGGCCAGGCACAATGGCGGCTGTGAAAGAGACCGAGCTATGGCAGCGTCTGCAGCTCCACCTCGGTGCGGGTTACTTCCGGGTGTGGGCGGCGGAGTACAGCCTCGCGGCGCTGGGCCAGCGCACCGTCGTGGAAGC
>DASRJV010000102.1:0-2598 GCA_035649295.1 Propionibacteriaceae bacterium | reverse complement strand
ACGACGGTCACAAGCGGGGCTCACCAAGACGAGCGGGCCGAGCTGGTCAGGCTGCGCCGGGAGAACCGGGTGCAGGCCATGGAGATTGAGATCTTGAAGCGGGCCAGTGCCTACTTCGCGCGGGAGAACGTGCTCCCAAATAGGGTTCGGTTTGGTCCGCGAGCTGGCCGCGCAGGGCTTCCCTGCCGCGGCGACCTGCCGAGTCTTAAAGGTCTCCACCTCCCGCTTCTACGAATGGCGGCATCGCCGCCCGTCGCTCCGAGACCTTGAGGATGCGCACCTCATCCATGTCCCTCCGCGATATCCATGCCGGCTCGCGGCGCACTTACGGTGTGCGCCGCTGCCGCGCCGAGCTGCGACTCGGCCGGCAGCTGGCTGTGGCGCATAAGCGGGTGGCGCGGCTGATGCGAATCGCCGGCCTGCAAGGGGTGCATCGGCGCCGCTGGCGGTATCACCAGCCCGGCACCGCGGTCTGGGAGGACCGCGTGCAGCGACGGTTCCACACCGACCGGCCCGACCGGCTGTGGTTCACCGACATCACCCAGCACCGCACTGCCGAAGGGTGGGTGTATTGCGCTGCTGTCTTGGACGTGTACTCCCGGCGAATCGTGGACTGGTCGATCGCCGACCATCTCCGCACCGAGCTCGTCGTCGAAATGAAGCCCTTCACATTGCCACCAAGAACACGGCATGATCACCACACCCGAAACCGTCCGGAGAAGCGGGAACAGGTCACATGCCGCATCACCATCCAGTACAGTTCCGTGAGTCTTGCAGGTAATCGGGGGTGGCAATGCGAAGGATGATTCTTTCGGTCTTTGGGGGACTGCTAGTGGCGGCGTTGCTGATTTCGCCTGCATATGCGTCGAAGCCGGTGATCGTACCCCAGTCTCAGTAGACAAAATCCTAGATCGGGGGAAACGATGAAAACACTCATCATCGCGATACTGGCCGCTCTACTGGCGATGACAGCTTTGCCAGCATCCGCTGCCACAGAAAAGTTGCCAGACTTGAAGATGAAAGCGCCTTCGGGATTCTATATCGAGCAAGCATCCGACGGCGAGAAGCGACTTCGATTCAAGACGGTCATGTGGAATGCCGGGGCAGGCAAGTTCGGAGTCCGTATGATGCGTCCCGACACTTCGACTCCGACAATGACAGTCGCACAGCGTGTGTACCGAACAGATGGCACCTTCCGCACCGTCAATGTGCCTGACACCCATGGATTTTATGCAGGCGATGGTCACGATCATTGGCACGTTTTCAAGCTTCAAGAGTTCACTATCCGTAAGGTCAATGCTGATGGCACTACTGACTCTGTGATTCAAGGTCGAGGCGCAAAGACTGGATTCTGCTTCACCGACAACACGAAGGTGGAGCTGACATTGCCTGGCGCACCGTCCTCTCCGCACTACGTGCCTGGCGTAGCTTGTGGTACTGAGTCTTCACTGAAGGTGGTTGAGGGCATCTCAGTCGGCTGGGGCGACACTTACGGAGCAACCCTTGCTTACCAGTGGATCAAGATCAACGGTCTTGCGGACGGCAAGTACCGAGTCCAGGTTATCGCTGATCCCGGCAATAAGTTTTTGGAGTCGAACAACTCGAACAATACGAACTCGGCATACATCAAGATCTCGGGCAACACCGTATCGCTAGTATCACCTTCGGCTTAGTGCTTCTCTGCTCCTAAACCTCATCTTAAGGAGGAGCAGCGCCCGTGGATTAAGGAGCACCAACGCGCGTCGGAGGCGCTCGCTCATAACTTGTGAGTATCCCAGTAGTCCGTAGTCCTCCCCTCCTCCATCGGCCATTGGCCGTGGCTACGAGCGGGAATGAGATTGCGGCGGGGTGAGCGGTAAAGGGTTCGCTAGCGTTCGGGTGGTGAGCACTCGTTCGCGGTTCTTCAGATTTCACTCGATCTTCATCGCGCCTCCCGCTCGACCCAGGGGCGGGGAGTCATTGCCGTGGCGCGGTGGACGTTAGCCGCTGCCGACGTCGTTGCGGGCCGGGCCGAGCGCAGACCGCGGAATCGGCGCATAGTCGGGCAGGGCTGCGGTACCGCTGGCGGTGGTGGCTGGTGAGGTCACGGGTATCTCCTTAGAGTCTTGGGCACGTGCCCTAGCGGCCGTACGAGGTTTCGCGACAGGTTCAGGCTCGCCGCCGGCCAGGTGAGACGTCGTCACCGGATGACAGTGAGTCACGCGCCAAGTCGGCCCCGCTAAGCGCCGTACACCGGCAGGATCGCCCCGCTGACTGGGGCTGCGGCGTCGCTGACGAGGAAGGCGATCACGTCGGCGACCGCTTCCGGCGCGACCGCCTTAGCCATCACCTCGGCCGGGAACGTGGCCCGGTTCGGCGGCGTGTCGAGCAGCTGCGGCGCGACCGCGTTCACCCGGATCCCGTGCGGGCCGAGCTCGATGGCGAGGGTGCGAGTCAGGTGGACCAGGGCCGCCTTGCTCAGGCTGTAGGCCGCCATGCCGCCGGCTGGCTCGAGTCCTGGGCGGGCGGCCACGTGAACGATGACACCAGAGCCCAGCTGCATGTGCGGCGCTACCGCCTGGCTCAGCCACAGCGCGGGTCCCAGGTTGACGTCGATCA
>DASRJV010000101.1:0-2102 GCA_035649295.1 Propionibacteriaceae bacterium | reverse complement strand
CGACGATCACGCCGATGAGGGCGAACAAGAGGTTGATGGGGGTCGCGGCCGTCGCGAAGCCGTTGAGCAAGAACTGGAGGCTTTCCATCACAGGATCCCTTGCAAGATCCCAGCCGGCAGGCCGACACCGAGGCCGATTGCGAAGCCGTAGAAGGTGCCCAGCGACAGCGCCGCGCTGATCGCCAGGTCTCGGATGAAGTGCCGACTGCCCAGGGCAATGGCCGAACCGTAGAAAAGAAGTCCGCCGCTGATCACCCAACCGAGCAAGTCGATCAGCAAGATGTTGGCGACAAACACCCCCAACAAGAGCAGCACCGTCTTGATGTCCACTCGCGAGCCGAGGTCGATGTCCTCACCAGCCTCGGCCTCGCCCAAGCTGCCTCTCGAGACCGCGACCGCCAGCGCTATTGCCAGCACGATCAACAGGCTGCCGACGAACACCGGAACCGGCTTCGGACCTAGCGGGTCCACGCCAGTGCGGTTGTTGCTGAGCTGCAGGGCGTCGACCAGAACCACGATGCCGGCCAAGATCAGAAAAACGCAGACCCCGTACTCAGCGAGGTTGCGCGTACGGGCAGGCCCGGCCGCAGGGAGGTCCCCTGCGGCCGCAGCCGCCTCGCTCATGCCAGGCCCAGCTTGGTGAGGACGTCCTCGACGGCAGTCGTCTGCTCGGTCATGTAGGTGCCGAACTCTGCCTCGGTCAGGTAGGCGTCGGTCCAACCGTTCTTGGTCAGGACCTCCTTCCACTCCTGACTTTCGTGCATCTTGGCCACGGCATTGACCAGGGCCTGCTTGTCGGCGTCGGAGAGCTCCGGCGGCGCTACGACGCCCCGCCAGTTGGTGAACTCCAGGTCTATGCCTGACTCCTTCAGGGTTGGGGCATCCACTGCATCGACCCGCTCGGCTCCACTGATGGCCAGCACCCGAACTTCGCCGGCCTCAACCTGGTCGAGAAACTCACCGAAGCCTGACGCGCCGAAGGCGACCTTGCCGCCCAGGATCGCCGGTAGCAGGTCGCCGCCACCGTCGTAGGCAACGAAGTTCACGTCTTTGGGATCGATGCCGACAGTCTGCGCAAGCTGCATCGGCAGCAGGTGATCCGGGCCGCCCGGTGAGGAGCCGCCCCCGACTGCCATCGCCTTGGGATCGGCCTTCCAGGCTGTCATCAGGTCGTTGATGTTCTTGTACGGGGAGTTCTTGGCCACCACGATGGCGCCGGACTCCTCGATCAACTTGGCGATCGGAGTGGTCTGGTCCAGCTTGGCTTCTGACTGGTTGGTGTACTGCGCACCGACGACGCCGAGGCCCATCATCATCAACAGCTTGCCGTTGCCTGTCTCCGAGACCGTGCGTGACAACCCGACGGTGCCGCCGGCGCCGGAAAGATTGAAGACCTCGACACTCTTGGTGACCTGAATGTCGTCCATCACCTTGGCGGCCGCGCGCGCGGTGGTGTCATACCCACTACCAGGCGTGTTCGGCACCATGAAGCGGAGGCCGGTCAATGGCTCCGCGGAGGCGGCCGCGCCTCCGGGTTCGGCCTTGTCTGCGGTGGCGCCGCAGCCGGTCACCAATAGTGCGGTTGCGGCCACGAGGGTGGCGCCCAACCTGAGTTGCTTGAACATCGTCGTTCCCTCTCTTCCGGGCTGTTGTGCGAGGTCAAATCCAGTAGCAGCTTCGACTCTGCCGGACCTATACCCACCTTGTCTGCTTCTGGCCATGGTGAACGTATTGATCATTGTGGTCGTGGGGCCATGCGTGCGATTTGAGCCACAATGAGGAGTTAGGCACGAAGACGGAGGGAGGCGGGATGCGCAAGCTCTGGCACCTCTCGTTGGCTTCCCAGCTCGTCGTCGTGCAGCTGATCCTTATCGCCGCCGTCCTGGTCGCGGTCTCGGCGGTTTCGGTGGAGCAGACTCGGGCCAGCTTCCAGCGTGATGAGGGCCGCCGCGTACTTGCGCTGGCTGAGTACATGGCCGCGAATCCGGTGGTACGCCGAGGCCCGGTTCGCACTGCCGGCTCCGCATTGCCGGCCGCGGTCGCGCAGCTGCAGGCCACAACGGGAGTCGAGCTAGTGATGGTTGCCGACCCCAGCGGTCGGG
>DASRJV010000100.1:0-4903 GCA_035649295.1 Propionibacteriaceae bacterium | reverse complement strand
TCGGCAGTGTTGCCATCTCCTTTGGCTCGTACTTCGCGGGCCGGCAGGAGCCGGTGATCTTCTCCACCACCAGTGTGCTGTTGGCGTCCCTGGCGCTGACTGTGCTGGCCAGCCTCATCTGGCGGATGCCGAAGGGTGCTGTTGGATACGTACGCGATTCCGCCGCCAGCCTGATGATCATTGGCTACGTTCCACTGCTCGGTTCGTTCGCTGCCTTGATGCTGGCCGAGGCACAAGGCGCCGCGCGAATCGTGACGTTCCTGTTGATCGTGGTCATGAGCGATACCGGCGGCTATGTCGCTGGAGTGCTGTTTGGCAAGCATCCAATGGTCCCCAAGATCAGCCCGAAGAAGTCGTGGGAAGGCTTGGCTGGATCACTGATCTTCGGCTCAGTTGCCGGCGTCTGCATGGCCTATTTCGTTCTTCTGGTCCCGTTCTGGGTGGGCATCATTCTCGGCGTGGCCCTGGTGGCGGCGGGGACCTGCGGTGACCTGGTCGAATCGATGATCAAAAGAGATCTGGGGATCAAGGACATGAGCTCCTTCCTGCCGGGCCATGGAGGGGTCATGGATCGGCTTGACTCGCTGCTCCTCGCCGCCCCAGTGGCCTGGTTGATCATGTACCTCTTGGTTCCTGGCGGATGAACCGGCCATGACAGAACTCGACGCGACGCTCTACGACCTGGCTGAGGCGTTCGGCGTCGCCACGGAGTACTGGGATTGGCAGGGCCGCCACATTTCCGTCTCCCGTGACACTATGGTGGCCGTCCTGGCCGCCCTGGACATTGACGCGTCGACGCCGGAATCTGCCGCGGCCGCGCTGGCGAACCATCACCGTCACCCGTGGACCCAGATGTTGCCGTCCTGCATGACGATCCGGGAGCAGTGCAACGTCTCGGTATGGGTGCACGTACCACACGGCAGCCCTGTCAGTGTCTGGATCGAACTCGAGACGGGTGAGAGTCGTCACGAGTTGCGACAGCTGGAGAACTGGACGCCGCCCCGGGAGATCGATGAGGGCTGGGTTGGTGAGGCGTCGTTCGAGATTCCTGGCGACCTGCCACTTGGCTACCACACCCTGAAGGCCACCAGCGGCGATCGGCAAGCGTCCATGCCGTTGATCATTACTCCGGCGTGGCTCGGTTTTCCGGAGCGAATGGGCCAGCATCGTGCCTGGGGACTGGCAACCCAGCTCTATAGCGTGCGATCGGAGCAGTCCTGGGGAGTCGGCGACCTGACTGATCTTGAGGATCTGGCGGTGTGGTCGGCAGCCGAGCATCAGGCCGACTTCGTCCTGGTCAACCCGTTGCATGCAGTCGAACCAGTTCCTCCGTTGGAGCCGTCGCCGTACCTGCCCAGCAGCCGTCGCTTTGCCAATCCCCACTATCTGCGACTCGAACGCATCCCGGAGTACGCCGTGGCGAGCGCGGCGCAGCGAGAAAAGATTGACAAGATCAAGATCCGACTGCTCGCCAAGATCAGCGGGTCGCACCTGATCGATCGCGATCGATCATGGAAAGCCAAGCGCAAGGCGCTCAAGATCATCTTCTCGATACCACGTACGCCGGGAAGGGAGGCCTCGTTTGCGGCGTATCGGCGTCGTGAGGGACGTGGTCTGGAGGGCTTTGCGACCTGGTCGGCGCTTGTCGAAGAATACGGTCCCAGCTTGCAGGACTGGCCGACGGAGCTACAGGATCCCGAGTCATCAGCTGTTGCCACCTTCGCTGCTGCCAATACCGCCAAGATCGACTTCCACTGCTGGCTGCAGTGGTTGATGGAGGAGCAACTAGCCGGCACACAGCAAGCGGCCATGCGAGCTGGCATGGCGCTTGGCGTCATGCACGATTTGCCAGTAGGTGTGAGTACGCGAGGCGCGGACGCCTGGAGCTTGCACGACAGTTACGCAACAGGCGTCTCGGTAGGCTGCCCGCCAGATCCCTTCAATCAGCAGGGGCAGGACTGGAATCAGTCGCCGTGGCGGCCCGATCGGCTCGCCGCCGCGGCGTACGGCCCATTCCGGGAGACGGTCTCCACGATCTTGCGGCATGCCGGCGGCTTGCGTGTCGATCACGTAATCGGTCTGTTTCGCTTGTGGTGGATTCCCAAGGGGATGCATCCAACGCAGGGCACTTATGTTCGCTACGACCACGAGGCCATGATCGGCATTCTGGCTCTGGAGGCTCATCGGGCAGGCGCCGTAGTGGTTGGCGAGGATCTTGGGACCGTGGAGCCGTGGGTCCGTGACTACCTTCGGGAACGCGGCATTCTTGGCACGTCGATCTTGTGGTTCGAGTTCGACTGGGATGGGGACGGTACGCCGCTGGCGCCCGAGAAGTGGCGGGAATACTGCCTGGCGTCGGTGACGACCCATGATCTGCCACCCACTACCGGCTATCTCGCCGGTGATCACATCCGGCTCCGGGATCAGCTCGGCATCTTGACTCGTTCCTTGGATGAGGAGCTGAAAGTCGACGAAGCCGATCGCCAGGCCTGGCTGGACAACCTTCGAGATCGCGGTGTCTTGCGGCCGGACGCAGGAGCCGAGGAGACCGTTGAGGCCTTGCACCGTTATTTGACGTGGACTCCGTCGCGGCTGCGCTGTCTCTCTCTCGCCGACGCCGTTGGGGAGCGTCAGCTCCAGAACCAGCCCGGGACCATCGACGAATATCCGAACTGGCGGGTGCCGCTCACCGGTCCCGATGGAAGACCGGTGATGCTGGAAGACATCCTGACCGATCCGCGGATGGCGAATCTCGCCGAAATCATGAAGGGCGGCCGCTAGTCACGGCTCACCTGGGACCGAGGTCGACCCAGCCCTGCTCAATTGCCTGGCGTACAGCATCCGCCTCTTCCTGAGTAAGAATGCCGGCCTGGACCGCCTGCTCGAGGTACGGGTCCAGGGCAGCGGGACCCTGCGCCTCGTAGGCGGCACGGATCTGGTCGAGGGCGGCCTTGACCTCGGCCTCGTCGACGCCGAGCATGCCGGACAGGACCTTGATAAGTGCCGCCTCCTGCGCCTCCTGCGCCTCCTGTTCGGGGCTGGTTGGCCAGTCCGGTCGCTCAGTGCCCGGCGGGGGATCGCTGGGCACTGGGGTATCGCTGGGAAGTGGGGTATCGGGCGTTGGAATGGTGGGCGCGCTGGTCGGAATAGGCACTGCTGTGGTGTCCGCGGATGCTGTGGCTGCCACCCCGACGCCCGCGCCAAGCACGAGCATTCCTGAGGCTATTGCGACTGCAGTCCTTGTCGAGGCTGGCACGTTGTTGCTCCTGTGTCGGTTCAGGTGGGCTGCCGAATAGGGTGATGGTCCTTGCTGTCAGCTACCTGGGTGGAAGCTGGCAGCCAGCTAGCAATGTGAGTCCCTCTAGGGCCTGGATAGGGTCAAAAGCGTGGTCATGGTGAGGACATGTCTGCCACTGCAGTGAACGAGAGCGGGTCGAAGCGCGTCAACAGCAGCCTGCTGACGGTACTTGTCGCATTCACAGCCAATGTGCTGATCGCAATTGCGAAGTCGGTGGCAGCCGCCATCACGTCATCGGCATCGATGCTGGCCGAGGCCGCGCATTCGTGGGCGGATGCTGGCAATGAGATCTTCCTGCTGATAGCTGATCGGCGATCCGATCGTGGGCGGGACAGCGGGCACCCGATGGGATTCGGGCGGGAGGCGTACGTCTGGTCGATGTTCGCGGCTTTCGGACTTTTCACGGCCGGCGCCGTCGTATCGATTTGGCACGGGATCCAGCAGTTGCTGGAACCTGAGGAAGCATCGAATTACCTCGTCGCCTACGTCGTCTTGGCAATTGCCTTCGTGCTCGAAGGGATCTCGTTCACCCAGGCCACGATTCAGGCCCGGCGTCTTGCTGCGGCACAGGATCGAAGCGTCCCGAGATTCGTGCTGAACACCTCTGATCCGACCTTGCGCGCCGTCTTCGCCGAAGACGCTGCCGCACTGATTGGTATCACGATCGCATTTACGGGTGTCGCGCTCCACCAGGTCACTGGATCCGCAACGCCTGATGCAGTGGGCTCAATTCTTGTCGGTGTGCTGCTGGCAGTGGTCGCGGTGTTCCTGATTGACCGCAACCGGCGCTTCTTGGTCGGCGAAGCCGTACGCCCGGAAGTTCGGCAGCGAGTGCTTCGTGACCTATTGGCGCGTCCGGATATCGAGCGGATCACCTATCTGCATTTGGAATTCGTCGGTCCCGGTCGGTTGTATCTGGTCGCTTCGGTCGACATGGTCGGGGACGACGTCGAGCCGAGCTTGGCGGTGCGGCTACGCCACGTGGAGCGCGAGTTGGAGCTACAGGAACACATCGAGGAGGCCGTGCTCACCCTTGCCACGCCCGATGAGGTCTCGCTCACGCCCTGAATCCGGACCGCAGCTGGGGTGGCTGAGAGGCTGGCGGCCTCGTGCAGGATGGTGGCGATGACTTCCGTAGAGGACCAGTTGATCGACTGGCTGCTCGAGGGCGACCCGTCGATCCGGTGGCGGGTGCATCGAGACCTGCTCGGCAGCTCGGAATCGACCGTACGCGGTGAGCGGGCCAAGGTCGCAACGGAGGGATGGGGCGCGAAGCTGATTTCGCTGCAGGATCAGGACGGGCGCTGGGGCGGCGGCGACTACACGCCGAAGTGGATCTCAACGACGTACACGCTGCTGCATCTGGTCTGGCTTGGCCTGCCACCGGGGCATCCCGCCGCGCTGGCCGGGTGTGAGCGGCTCTGGGAGTGGCAGAGCCGATGGCGAGTGCCGGAGACCTGCATCGTCTCGATGCTGGTGCGGCTCACCGCCGCTCACCGGTACCACGCCGAACGTCTCGACGGCCTCGCCGAGTACCTGCTCAGCGAACAGCTCGACGACGGCGGCTGGAACTGCGCAGCGCGTGATGAGCCGGGCAAGCACAGT
>DASRJV010000099.1:0-4247 GCA_035649295.1 Propionibacteriaceae bacterium | reverse complement strand
GATGTCGCCGCTACGAAGGACCCGATGAGCCGGTCCGGTCCGCGCATCGGTTTCGTGGTAAGCGGAGCCGTTGGAAACGCAGTCACCCGCAATCGCGTCAAGCGCCGGATGCGGCACCTCGCCGCTGCTCATGTGCCGGATACCCCGGGCGGAATAGACATTGTGGTACGCGCGCTACCGCGGGCGGCGGCAGTTCCTGCTGAAGTGCCGAAAGATTTCGGATCCGCCTGGCACGAGCTGGTCTCCCGGCTTTCCGCACGTCGGCCGGAACAGAACGGCGGTGCCCGATGAGGTACGTGTTGATTGGTTTGCTCAAGCTCTATCGACTGCTGATCAGCCCTCTCTATGGGAACGTCTGCCGCTACTACCCAAGCTGCTCGGCGTACGCGCTGCGGGCTGTCGAAGTTCACGGAGCCGCTCGGGGTAGTTGGCTTGCGCTTCGACGGTTGCTGCGTTGCCACCCGTGGGCGCCGGGTGGGTACGACCCCGTACCGGGAACCCCTGAATTTGACGAAGAAATGCGTGATCAAGCGCGGCGGACAGGAACAATAGGTGACGGTGCAGGGCTGGCGTCAGGACGAGGTGTGAGTTGATGGAACTGCTGACGCTGATGCCGCTGTCGATCTGGGACCCGTTTATCGCGTTCGGTAGCGCGATCATGCAGCCGCTCTACTGGGTGGTCTCGGGGATTCTCGTACTGGCGCACTCCATATTTTCCCCGGTGTTCGGCGCCGACAGCGGCTGGACCTGGGTGCTGTCCATCATGTTTCTCACTGTGGTCATCCGAGTGGCCTTGATCCCGCTGTTCGTCAAGCAGATCAAGTCCTCGCGCAACATGCAGCTGCTGCAACCCAAGGTGCGCGAGCTACAGAAGAAACATGGTCATGACCGGGAGAAGCTCGGTCAGGAGACCATGAAGCTGTACCGGGAGAACAACGCCAATCCGCTCTCCTCGTGCCTGCCGTTGCTGTTGCAGATTCCGATCTTCCTGGCGCTGTTCCGAGTGCTCGATGGTGCCGCCCGTGGCATTCCCCGCGGCCACTGGCTCGAGGTCAACCCTGACCTCCTGACCTCGCTCAACCAGGCCACGATCTTTGGCGCTGGCATCTCCGACACCTTCTTGAAGGTCGGCTTCGCGAACGGCATCACCAGCGTCCATGTCGTCACCTTTGTGCTGATCATCGCGATGACGGTCACCTTGTTCATCACGCAGCTGCAGCTGATGCGCAAGAACATGCCGCCGGACGCGCTGACCGGGCCGTTCGCGCAGCAGCAGAAGATCATGCTCTATGTCTTCCCGCTGGTTTTCGCGATTGGTGGCGTCAACTTCCCGGTTGGCGTCTTGATCTACTGGTTCACCTCGAACCTGTGGACCATGGGGCAGCAGTTCTACGTGATCCGCCGCAATCCGGCCCCCGGCACGCCGGCGTACGACGCCTGGGAGGCGCGACGCAAGGCCAAGGGCAAAGCTGATGTGGCCTTGGCCGCGGTCCCGGACCCCGAGCCGGCACCTGAAGCGGCCGGGCCTAACACGTCGAAGGTGGCTCGGCAGCAGCCACGGCAACAACCGCGCAAGCAACCAAGGTCCCAGCGCAAACGCTGAGATTGCACCGAAAGTACGGAGGGGGATCAGGTGGCCGACGAGCTGCGTGCTGAGACCGAGGGAGCTGTCGAGTCGGACTCGGCAGAGCCCCAGTTGAGTGAGGCGGAGAATCCGCTCGACACCGAGACTGAGATCGCCGCTGACTACCTCGAAGAGTTACTTGACATTGCTGATCTGGATGGAGACATCGACACCTACATCGAAGGCGACCGAGCCCACGTGTCCATTGTCAGCGAGTCAGATGTGCTGGTCGGTCCTGACGGTGCGGTGCTCGACGCGCTGCAGGAGCTGACTCGGCTGGCCGTGATGACGGAGACCGGCGAGCGCAGCCGGTTGATGCTTGACGTAGCCGGATATCGCGAACGGCGCCGCAAGGAGCTGGAAGCGCTCGCTGCAGATGCCGTAGGTGAGGCAAAGGAATCTCATGAGCCCGTACCGTTGGCGCCCATGAATCCTTTCGAGCGCAAAGTCATCCACGATGCCGTGGCGGCGGCGGGGTTGACCAGTGAGTCTGAAGGCGAGGAACCTGACCGCCACGTGGTGGTCATACCCGCCTGATCCGTAGTGACGACCGGCCCATCCGCGGTCGCAAATCGTCGAATCGGAAGAACGCCAGAATCATCGCGCACAGCGCCAAGGTGAGCGCGACCTGCTCAACCCCTTGGTCGGTCAACGAGAGCGTGTTGTTTGCGACGTTGAGCGATGCGTGGCCCAAGACGGCAGTAAGCAGGCTGCGGGTGTTCACATAAAGCCAGCCAAGGAAGAACCCCTGCATGGTGATCACGCCGAGTGAGAGGGCGAGGTTCTCGTGGAGGGCCAGAAGCAGCGGCAGCTGCCAGAGTCCCCAGATTGCGCCGACCAGGAGGGCGGCCCCAGCAACCGGAATCCGGTTCTGGATCCGAGGCAAGGCGAACCCGCGCCAGCCAGGTTCCTCCAGCAGCGGGCTGCCAAAGCACTGCACCAACAGCTGCAACGGAAAGGTCAGGACTATGCCGATCCAGCCGATGTCGGCCAGCGTCACGGCTAGCGCCGACCCGCCCGGCACCGCCGGACGGATGCCAACCGCCGCGCGAAGACCGATGCCGATCGCTGTGAGGGCGGGGACCAGCAGGCAGGCTGCGGCATACCACCACAGACCCACCCGCCAGCGCTTCAGGCCACTCAGCAGCTGACCGATACCACGTCTGCCGCGAGTGATGCCGATGACCACAATTGCCGAGATCACCGGCGCCGCCGCGCCGACGGTTTGCAGCACGATGACGCGTGGCGAGCTGAGGAGCGACTGGAAGTTGGGGCCACCAAAACGAAGCACGGCGAGCGGCGTCCAGAAGATCCACCCGACGGCGAACACCAGTAGCAGGTAGGCAGCGAGGGGGTGCCGCATGATCCACGATTCGGTGGAGCTGTCTTGGGCGGTCACCGGCATCACGCCGCAGTCTAAGCCGGGCGGGGCAGCAGAGGCCGAAGGCGGGTGTGCCCTTCGACATGCTCACGGCACATCGCGGAGCTCAGGGCAGATGAAGCCCGGAGACCAGTGGGGTGCACACTTTTGTCCATGGCTGAACTGGAGCAGCAACGCATTCTGAAGACAGCGATCCCCGGGCCGCGCTCACTGGAACTGATGGCACGGAAGACCGGTGCCGTTGCGCGGGGCGTCGGAACGACGATGCCGGTCTTCGCGGTCGCAGCCGGCGGGGGCGTTGTCGTTGATGCCGACGGCAATAGCTTGATCGACTTCGGGTCCGGCATCGCCGTCACCACGATCGGAAACAGTGCGCCTCGCGTGGTTGCGGCCGTTCAAGATCAAGTGGAGTTGTTCACCCATACCTGCTTCATGATCACCCCGTACGAGGGCTATGTGGCGGTTTGCGAGCAGCTCAACAAGCTCACGCCGGGTGACTATGAGAAGCGGAGTGCTTTGTTCAACTCGGGTGCGGAAGCCGTGGAGAACTCGGTGAAAATCGCCCGCTCGTACACCAAGAAGCAGGCGGTCGTCGCCTTCGACCACGCCTACCACGGTCGCACCAGCCTCGCCATGGCGCTAACCGCAAAGAGCATGCCGTACAAGCACGGTTTCGGCCCATTCGCTCCCGAGGTCTACCGCGCTCCCCTCTCGTACCCCTACCGCGACGACAAGCTGATGGACGGCGAACTTGCTGCCCGGCGCGCCATAGATGTGATCGACAAGCAGGTCGGGCCAGCCAATCTGGCCGCGGTGATCATCGAACCGATCCAGGGAGAAGGTGGATTCATCGTTCCTGCCGACGGCTTTCTGGCGGCCCTGGCTGACTGGTGCCGGGCCAACGACGTGGTCTTCATCGCCGACGAGATACAAACGGGTTTCGCTCGTACGGGTGCCATGTTTGCGTGCGAACTGTTCGACGTCGTGCCGGACTTGATCGTCACTGCCAAGGGCATTGCCGGCGGACTACCGCTGGCCGCGGTCACTGGGCGGACGGAGATCATGGACGCTGCTCATGTGGGAGGTCTCGGCGGGACGTACGGTGGCAACCCGGTCGCCTGCGCTGCGTCGCTGGCGGCGATCGAGACGATCAAGGCAGAGAATCTCGTGGCCCGCGCGGGTGAGATAGAGCGGATCATGCTCAGCCGGCTGCATCGGATGCAGGCTGAGGACAACCGCATC
>DASRJV010000098.1:0-5677 GCA_035649295.1 Propionibacteriaceae bacterium | reverse complement strand
AGCCTTGTCTTGAGGAGGTCATCGTGCCAGGCACCGTCGCTCGCGTCACCGAGATCAGCGCCAGGTCAGACAGCAGCTTCGAAGACGCCGTAAAGGTTGGTCTTGATCGGGCCAACTCGACGCTTCGTGGGGTCACGTCGGCCTGGGTCAAGGAGCAGTCGGTTGAGCTGCAGGACGGGGCGATTGTTGCCTATCGCGTCAATCTGCTGGTTACCTTCGTTCTCGAGTAGCCAACCCGATGCTCGCAATAGCCTATTCGGGCGCCAGCAGCGCGACCGGGTAAGAAGCCAGCAGATCTTCGACTGCAACGGTTCCGCTCCATCGTCGGCCAGTGAGCACGTCGCTGTATGGCGCTGGGATTTCAACGGTGGTCTGACGCCAGCCGCCGGCGGCCGCGAGCCCGACGGGTAGACGAGTGGCCAACGCAATGGCACCGCCACGGTCGAAGCCGATCAGGTGATCTTGAGACAGGCCGCTGCCCTCGACTGCCCGGTAGTCGGTGAACCAGTCAGGCCGGCTGCGACGCAGCCGGAGAGCCTGCCGCGTCACCCAGAGTTTGGCCGCGCCAGTCATGTCGATGCGGGGTGGGGCATCGCCAAGCGACTCCAGCAGCCGAATGCGATCAGCGAAATCGACCGGTCGCCGGTTGTCCGGATCGACTAACGAGTCCTCCCAGAGTTCCGTGCCCTGATAGACGTCTGGCACCCCTAGCATGGTCAGCTGAACGAGTTTCTGGCCAAGCGAGTTGGACCAGCCTGGGACTGTGACGAGCGCGTCGAGCTGGTCCCAGGCGATGCGCAGCCGAGGGTCGTCGTACGCGACGTCGACAGCCTCATGAACCGCGGCTTCGTACGACTCGTCTGGTGCTGTCCAGGTTGTGTCATCGCTGGCCTCGCGCATCGCCTTCTCGGCGTACGCGTGCATGCGCACCGGCTCGATCGGCCCGGTGCCTACCAGCGTCTGCGCGAGGAAGTACCCAAAACGGCGGTTCGGGATGCTGGTCATGCTCAAGAACAGCTCCGCGAAGCCTGCCCAGGCCTCGGGAACCTCCGACAGCACTGCCAGCCGGGCCCGTACGTCCTCCCCGCGCTTCGTGTCGTGGGTGGACAGGCCGGTCATCGAGGCGGGCTGTCCACTCAGCCTCGACGCCTGAAGCGCGTGGAATTCCTGCAGCGGAATGCCGAACTGACCCGGATTGCCGCCGACCTCGTTGAGCGCGACAAAGCGCGAATACCGGTAGTACGCAGTGTCTTCGACGCCCTTGGCCATCGCCGCGCTGCTCAGTTGCTGCATACGCAGCGCCAGATCATCACCATGATCATGGAGTCGCGGACTGAGTTGATCAAGGATCGGGATCAGCCCGGGCTCCCGCCGCGCGGCCGTTGCGAGCGCATGATCGAGATCAGCAACGCCTTCCGGTAGATATGAGCGGTAGACGTCGAATGCAATAGCGACCTCTGCAAGTGCCGGCCCAGCATCGGGAATCTCAGGTGCCAGCGCCGCCATCCGTCGCACCTCGGCAGGGAGCAGCGTGTTCAGGACCAGACGCTTGCCCACTTCAATGTGATCACCGATCGTGCTCCGATCTCCAGTCAGCCGCTGATAGAGGGCAGTGAACTCAGGCTCATGATCATGATCGATGAAGACCCCATTGACCTCGCGCATCGCGTCATACCCTGTGGTACCGGCCACCGGCCAGGTCTTGGGCAGTTCCTCGCCAGACTCCAGGATCTTCTCCACGGTGATCCATTGCTCGGAGGCGAACGATCGCAGTCGCTGCAGGTATCCAAGCGGATCGCGCAGACCGTCTGGATGGTCGATACGCAGCCCCTCCACGCCTGCCTCGCACCAACGTCGGATGAGGGCATGTGTGGCAGAGAAGACCTCGGGATCCTCAGCGCGTACGCCGGCGAGAGTGGTGATGGCAAAGAATCGCCGGTAGTTGATCTCGCTGTTGCCGCGCGAGTGGTGAACGAGCTGGTAATGCTGCCGGTCATGCACTACGTCGGCATCCTCGCCTTCGGACCAGCTTCCTGGGGCGAGCGGAAAGCGGTGTTCGAAATAACGCAACTCGCCGTCCACCAAGGCCAGCCGCGCATCGTCACCCAGGATCGGAACAACGATCCGGCCCCGGCTCCAATCAATGTCGAACCATGAGGCGTAGCGGGAATCTGGGCCGAGCCGTAGCACGTCCCACCATGCCGGATTCTCGATCGGACGCTCAATGCCGAGATGGTTCGGCACAATGTCGATGATCACGCCCAGCCCCGCTGACCTGGCACTCGTCATGAGTCGTGTCAGCGCCTCCGGCCCGCCCCGGTCTCGATCAACTCGGGTGACATCGGTGGTGTCGTAACCATGATCGGAACCGAGTGTCGACTGCAGGATCGGTGACAGGTAGACAGCTCCCACGCCGAGCTCATCGAGGTAGCCGATGAGGCGAGTCGCATCGTCCAGTGTGAAGTTGCGATTGACCTGCAGACGGTAGGTCGAGGAAGGGATTGTCACCGCTCGACCCTAATTCACACCATGATGACGAAGCCGCTACGGCGCGGATCCGCGCCGCCGCCCAGCGGACTAAGCGCCGAGACGCCCCCGAAGTAGGGGTCCCGGTGATCGGCGATCGCCGTTTTGTAGCCCTCTGCCTCCAGAGATCGGATCACCTGCGAAAAGAAGCCTGGCTCCAGCCTGACGAGGTCCGGCAGGGCGTTGAGACGGGGAGCGTCTATGGCTTCCTGAGGGGCAGAGCCCCCCAACATCCGTAGGACGCATTGCACCAGGGCGGGACGGATCCGGCTCCCACCTGCGGCGCCGGCAATGGCAGCAATCTGTCCATGATCATCCAGCGCGATCAAGGGTGACATCATCGAGCCCATTCGGACGCCAGGGTGCACGAGCCCGCGAACCAGTTCTCCTTCGCCCATCATCGAATTGAGGTGAACCCCATAGCCGGGCACCCACACTCCCGAGCCCAGGCCAAGGCTGGTGGTGATCACGCAGCCGTCGCCCTGCTCGTCGACCGCGACGATGTTGGTCGTCTCGGCCCGCTTGCTAGGTGCCCGTAAGGCGTCGATCAAGGCTGCGGCGGAATGAGCATCTGTTGTCGGATCGCCGTGTACTGCCGGCGCCACGCGCTCCATGGTGCCGAGCAGATCATCAAGATCATTACCGCGTGCGTGGACGGTGAAGTCGTTCACCCGTACCGATCGTGGCTTTGACTCGATCACGTGGTAAGCATCCAGGTCCTCTTGGCTGAGGGCGCCCCCGTTCGAGACAGCGATGACCAGTGCATCGGCGTATGCACCGTGATAGAACGCGCGTGGATCCCGCAGCATCAGCTCGTACGCCCGGTGATGATCAGGATGGCGCAACGGGTCGCCAGGTTGTAGGTAGGAGCCGTCCGGACGCTGGTAGACCTCAACACCCTCACCGACACACATTGCAGCGGCCACCCGGGGGAGCACCTGAGCATGCATCGACGGAAAAGGCGTGCCGTAGGACGCCTCCCGTCCTGGTGCGGTGACGGTCGCCCAAGAGAGCCGGCCCCACCGCTGCCACAGGTAGTGCGCTCCGGCGGGGATCCCCGGCACGGCAACTGTGGCCGGCCCGATCTCGTACGGTACGTGTTGGCCTATGAAGATCACTTCAATCGACGTGGCAGGTCTTGGCCGCTTGCCGCCAAGACCCGGAACGCTGACGAAGAAGTCCAGGCAGCGCACCTGAGTGGTTGCGGCATCGTAAACGGTCGCGAACCCACCACCACCGAGTCCAGTGAAGATCGTCTCCGCGGCGCAGCTGACCAGCATCATCGCGACGGCGGCATCGACCGCGCTGCCGCCGCGGGAGAGTATGTCAGCCCCCGCCTGTGCAGTCGATGGGTGCCCGGCAGCGACGCCGGCGCGAATCCTCATCGCAGCCCGTTCCTCACCCGTGCGAGCCTAATGGTCGCAATCCTCCAAGACTGATGATGGCGCATCGCCGGAAAGCGTTCCCGGCGGGCATCGCCTTCGGCTGAGAAGCTGAACCCATCTGGCTTATTGGTCGTCTGAGTGGGTGATGAAAACGTTGGTGACGCCGTTGCTGCGGACGAGCAGGCGAAGCAGTTCGGAGTACTGGCTGCTGGCCGCAACTGGACCGGCGCTGCTAGGGTCCGCGGTTTTGGGTTGGCAGCTCGGCTGGCTGTCCGCATCCACAGCGGCCTTCTGCTTCCTCGTGCTCGCCGCACTGGTCGCCAGGCACTCCCGCGCCAGAAGCTTCGGTATCGCCGACGTGGTCACGCTGTCACGAGGACTGGGCGTCTGTTTCCTCGCGGGTTTGGCCCTGCAGGCCTTGGCAGGAGACCTCGCAAAGCACGGAGTGCTGACCATGATCATCATGGGGGCACTGTGCCTGACGCTCGACGGTGTGGATGGTCGAGTCGCGCGAGCCAGGAGAGAGGCAAGCGCCTTCGGAGCAAGATTTGACGTGGAAACTGATGCGGCGATGCTGGTGGTGCTCAGTGTTGCCGTCGCTGCCCTCGGGATCGCCGGCTGGTGGGTGCTTGCCATCGGCGCGATCCGATACGGCTATGTTGCAACGTCTCTCGTCGTGCCTGCCTTACGCACCCCGCTGCCATACCGGTACTCAGGGAAGGTCATCGCAGTCTTCCAAGCGCTGGCCCTGCTTGCTGCCCTGACAATCAGGCTCACCCACGGCGAGCACTGGTTGTCCAACACCTTCCTGCTCCTTGCGCTCGCGTCATTGTGCTGGTCCTTCGGTCGTAGCGTCATCTGGCAGATCCGCCACTCCTGAGGTCAGCAGACGGGTAGCGTGGATCGCGGATCGGCTCTGCTGCACTGGCAAATGCGCGCCGCCGGGTCGGAAGATGAGCAGCCCGTTAGCTGCGAGCGTCGGCAAATCGCGCGCCGCCGCACGGAGGAGAAGGGAGCGGAGGCGTTCTTCCTCTGCGAGCGACGACGACGGCGGGGGATTCCAAGCGCGATTGCGCGAGCAGCAAGCCCAAAAAGGGAGATAGATCATGAAGGCCCTGAAGATTCTTGGGATCGTGTTCGGGATCTTGCTCTTGCTCACTGCCGGTGGGCTGGCTGTCGGCTCAGTCGTGGCCAGCAAAGGCCAAGCTGCCCTTGATCAGGAGCTCGCCAAGACCGGCTATGCCGGCCCCGTTGACGGGACGGTGCAGTCAATTGATCAGACCAGCCCGGTGATCGTCACGGTCAGCTACACCGACGCTCAGGGCAAGACACAGACTGGCCAGGGCACAGTCGCGGGTGGCCGGCCACCGCAGGTCGGCGACACCGTGTCGACCTACTACAGCACGAGCGACCCGGGACAGGTCGTCGTTGTCGACGTGCCCGGCCTTGGTGATCTGAGTGGGATCGGGAACACCTTGAGGACGGCCGCCATCATCTGCCTGATTGTTGGCAGTGTGCTGCTGTTGGCAGGCATTCTCGGGTTGGCGCTGGGCAAGAAGCAGCCAGCGTCCGTCGCCCTAGGGCCGGCATACCCGACTGGGCCACCGCAGCACGTGCCGCCCGGATATCCGAATCAGCCGTATCCACCGCAGCAGCCGGGTCAGCAGTACCCGCCCCAGCAAATAGCCCTTTCTTGACAGGAAATTCGGCCAGATTTGATCTAGCCAAGGGTGTCTGACAGAATCGTCAGGTTGCTCCGACGGGGT
>DASRJV010000097.1:0-3111 GCA_035649295.1 Propionibacteriaceae bacterium | reverse complement strand
CGCATTTCGTCCAGCCGAGCGTTGACGAAGCGAACGAAATCCACATCCTTTTTGTTGAAGCCCAGTCCGTACGGCTCTGAGGTGAACGCCTGCTGCTTTGGCACCACCGCGTACGGGTCCTGCGCGGCGAGACCTGCAAGCACCGTGTCGTCCCCTGTAATAGCCGCAACTTGGCCCTCCTGGAAGAGGACCAGGCAGCCCGTGTGGGTGTCGGCGCCGACCGGAATGGCCTTGGGTGCGTTCTTGATCAGGTTGTCCATGCTGGAGGTGCCTATCGGTGCGCAGACCTTCTGTCCGGCAAGCTCAGCGATCGAGTTGATCTTGGATCCCTTGCGGACCAAGATCTTCTGGCCCGACCGGTAGTACTCGCCCGAGAACGCGATCTGCTTCCAGCGATCACAGTTGATGGTCATGTTGCGGGCAACGATGTCAACGTCGCCCTTCTCGAGCGCCGGGATCCGTTGCGCCGCGGTGATCACCCTCAGCTGGTAGCGGTCCTCGTTGCCGAAGATCGCCTTGGCAACCGCCTTGACCATGTCAATGTCGAACCCCTCGATCTCGCCGGTGAAGGGGTTCCGCGACCCGAGCAGGTAGGTATCAGCTGATACCCCGGCCACCAGCCGCCCACGCTTTTTGATCTTCGCCATGGTGGATCCGCTGGGAAGAGCATCCGGTGGAGGCAGTGGGTTGCTGGGCTCGTAGGACGCGAGCGGATTGCCGCACCGGGCCGGTTGCGGCGCCGGGGCGCTGGTGGTTGGTTGCGGAGCAGGAGGCGCTGGTGGCAGCGGCGTCGGGGCGTAGCTGAACGTGCAGGCCGAAAGCACACTCGCCGACACGACGCTCGCAACGGCTAGTATCGGCGCGCGCCAGCGGTGCCTCATCGGTATTCCTTGAGTCGAGCGGCGATGCCCCAACGTCCCAGGAGCGCAACCGCTAATCCACTGAGAAGCGCGAGGATGGCGAAAACGACCGCTACTGGCTGTATGCCCGCCAACGAGCTGGAGGTTTCCTGGCTCACCTCGTCGAGGTAGCCGGCGAGATTGTTGTCGAACGTGCCGAAAACGGTGTTGGACGACGCTGGGTCGGATCCAGTCGCCTGGGTCACTGCTCTGTCCCACCTGCCGCCATCGTCGAGGGCACGAATCTCGCCGTGAACATTGGTATATGCCTGCCACTGGTTTGTCAGCTCGGGCCGATCGGTGAGGCGTTGGAGGTTCGCGGCTACAGAGTCAGCCGAGGACTTCCATGCGGCCTCGAATGCCTGTCCGGAACCTCGTGCAATCAGCGTCAGGCTTTCGTTCGACTTCGCATTGTTGGCATCGATACGCGTATCGGCTGCCGTGTTGACAGCGGCGAAGCTGCCGTTGGTGATCGAGCTAAGCGTGCTGCTCAGCTGTATCGCGGCGATCAGGCTGGCGATCGCAATGACGAGGAGTACGGCTGCACTTGCCAGCATCCCGACATTGATCTTGCGCTTGAACCGGCGAGCCAGCCAGACCTGGCCGATGATCACGCCGGCTAGAGCAAGTAGCGCGATGATCGGGAAGATGTATCCCGCGCGCGCGTCCATGTCGTCTGCTGCTCGCGCCGCATTCGAGCTAACGAGGCTGTCAAGAATCGGCAGTGCTGTGCTCCGTAGCTCAGCGCTGGCGTTGCGGAGGTATTGGGCTCCGACCGGCAGTCCCTGGCGATTGTTCGCACGCGCCTGCTCGATCGTGGCCGCATAACTGACGACCTGCTGATTGAGAGCCGACAAGGCTGCGGCGTCAGCTGGTTGTGCTTGAGACGCGTCGACGATGAGCGAGCTGGTGCTGCTCATTGCCTGGTCGTACACCGCACGTTGTGCTGGCGGCTCCAAGCCTCCGACCAGGAATGCATTGGTGGCGATCGCGTCGGCGCTCAGCAGGTTGGACTGGATTTTCTGAACGCGAATGAGTTGCGCGGTGTCCGCTTTGGCACGGCTCAACGAGACGGCGAGGTAGGAGAAGGTCAGGACGCCCACCAACGCGACAAGAATGCCGACCACCACGACGCCCAGGCTGAGCAGTCGAAGCCGCTGCGGCGTATCCATGGTCCGGATCCCAGTGGCCGGAGCGGCGGCACTCGACGTTGCTGGGGCGGGCGGCGCGGTCGCCGTGTCCGGAGGCGCTATCGGTGGCGCAGTTGTCGTTGGGGCGGCAACGGGTGGCGCGGCCACTCCGGTTGCAACCCCCGGATGACTGGCCTGGCTCACTGCTGTGCTCCTTGGGTCTCGGGTTGGTCCTCGGTTGGCTGCTCGATGTCTTCCTGGCTCGAGGGTGGCGAGCTGGCCTGCTGCTCTCGTATGGCAGGTGACGGCTCGTCCTCCGCAGCCGCCTCCTCGAAGTCCTCGGGAATCAGCTTTCGCAGCTGTTCGAGGGTCGGCTCGGCGACATCGCGCAGACGCCAAGCATGCCTGCCGATGGCCGCCTCCAACATATTCCGTGCAAATCTTCCGTTGCCGAATATGGGACCACGCGGAGTCATAGCAAGGATGCCGGTAAAACGTTCCACGCATGCATCGTCGAGGTCGTAATCCGCGGCTCTGGCCATCTCTTTCAGGATGCGCACCAACTCATCATCGGTGTAGTCGGCGAATTCGATGGTGGTACGAAAACGGCTCGCCAGACCTGGATTCTGTGCAATGAAGATCGCCATTGGATCGGGATAGCCGGCGACGATCAAAACCAGGTCGTCGCGACGGTCCTCCATCTCCTTGACCAGCGTGTCGACCGACTCCTGGCCGTATTGATCACCGGCAAGGCTGTACGCCTCGTCGATAAAGAGGACTCCGCCGGCCGCGGAGGCCACCACCTCGGCCGTCTTGATTGCCGTCTGGCCGAGATACCCGGCGACGAGTTCGGAGCGGTCGACTTCAACCAGCTGACCCTTCGACAGCAGCCCGAGCGCTCGATAGATCCCGCCGACCAGTCGAGCCACGGTTGTCTTACCGGTGCCTGGATTGCCGACGAACACCAGGTGCCTGGTGATCGTGGGTGATTTCAAGCCTGCTTTGTTTCGCAGGGTTTCGACCCGCAGCACTGCCACCTGCCGGTGGATCTCGGCTTTGACCTCGGTGAGTCCAATCAGAGC
>DASRJV010000096.1:0-11531 GCA_035649295.1 Propionibacteriaceae bacterium | reverse complement strand
AGGCCCTCACCCTCCTGGCCGCGGCGGCGGTAGATCGCCAATGGTGATGTAGCGGGCCCGGAACCGGCGGACGGTCACCCGCGTCGAACCCCCGACGGAAGCGACCAGTGGAGGTTGGAGGTTGGGGTCCATGCGAGTGTCGAAGCCGACGCCGTCGTGGTGGTCAGCGAACTGGTGTCCAACGCCATGCGTCACGGCGGCGGTTGCCTGGAGCTTGGACTATCAACTCACGAAGATCAGGTTACGGTGAGCGCTGCCGACGGCTCGGCGGTGATCCCACGCCGACGCGACCCGGACGACCACGGCCGCGGGCTAAGGATCATTGAGGCTTTCAGCCAACGCTGGGGCGTGGAAAGCCACGAAGACGGCAAACATGTGTGGATACTCCTTGCGCCATACCCACGCGTCGAAGTGCAGCCCACCCCAGATTTTTGATCATGCGGCGGTGGAGACCTCCGAGCCGCATAGATCAAGTACGTGCGACGCCATGCGCGTTGACCACACGAAATTCCACCTGGTACCGGTGTGCCCGCTTGGTTTGCTGGACCAGCAGCACCAGATCGATGTCGCCGAATGCCGCAACGCGCGTCGGTGTCTACCGGATTACACGAACGCGCCGACGGGCGCTTGATACTGCCGCTCCAGCAACTCGCTGGATTGAGCCGGGCCAGCTTCATCGATACGTTGCACAGCGACGCTGAGCATTCAAGGTTCCCGAGACCCAGCCAGCAGCGAGCGCGATGGAGCAAAGGCCGCGCAACAGATCGGGCCGGTGAGAAAATCCGTTTCACGGGTGAAAAGCATCGTGTTCCTGGCGACCGTGTGGGGCGCCCCAACAGTTGAGCGGTTAACTGTCTGACTTATCACTGTCCGGCCGAACGGGCGAACTGTCCGGCACCCTTGACCACCGACCTTCAACAATTCACTTGGGTTCCCGGAAGCGGCGTACCAAAATTGGCGCCGGTATCGCATGGCGGCTTCAGTTACGCCGCAGCCACCCTTCAGAAATCACGAACTTGTCAATCGACAGAACTCCCGGACTTCTACCCGTGCGGGCTCTATGGGGACAGCCTGTATGCCTGGAGTCGGGTGACCGCACCAATGTTAGCCATCGCGCATCTCGCGTATGGCGGTCCAGCCGTGATCGACGAACTACTCGCCTTGATTTGTTGGTCCCGAGCGAATGTCCGCTCAACGCCGCAATCCGGATGTTGGTCTACGAAGCTGGTCGTACGTAGAGGGGTCCGTCAGTGCGCCGACCGATCGGTCGAATGCGCGGACGTCATGGCCGGGCTGACCGGCCGGTTCTCATTTGGATGCCGTTGTCGGACAGGCGGAACCGCGAGACGGGAGTCTTAGTCGGCGGCTACCCGCGCCCCGAGTGCGATGAGCGTGGCGCCCAGCAGTGCTTGCTGCGTGCGGTGGACGCGCGGCTGGTCCAGCAGGTGCCGGATGCGGTGCACGCCGAGCGCGGTCAGGCCCAGCCCGGCGAGGCTGAACAGCACGGCAGACCGCGTCCGCTGTCGCCTCGTTGCATCAAAACACGCGCGAAGAACTGGTCCGCTACGGCGCCGACTTCACCTACGAGGCGCTGGCCGAAGACCCTGAACTTCTCGCGTGGTTCCTTGCCAGCCGTGGCTTCCGATCGAACAGCGTGGTAGAGAATCGCAAGAGCCTGTTCCTATTCGTAAGGCTCGACCTACACGAGGCGAACTACCACGCCTTCCTCACTGGGGCGGTCACGGAGGATGCGTGGCTGGCCTGGCTTCCGACGATGAAGCTTGACTTGGCCATGCCCGAGATGCCACGCGTATGGAATGCTGTCCGTGGCGTGTTTTCGGCAACCTTCGTCTCGCTGGTCGATGCGTGTATAGCAGAAATGCGGTAGGAGGAGAAGGTTGAGGACCTAGATACTTGACAATCCACAGGACGTGCCGAGGGTCGCCCATCGGAGCGTCGTCGTCACGCCAGCGATCCAAATTGGATCACTGCTGCATGTTCTCAATGGGTCCGCTATTTGTACGGGCCACGACCGTTCACAACGGAACGGTGAGTGAGACGGTTCCGCGGCGGCGTCGCTTCGCGACGCGATCTATGGTCGGTGCAATCTTTTGACCAACCCGCACCGAGACATAGATCGCGAGCGCAGCGAGCGCGATCTCTTGCGTCTCAAGAACCAACGGCGAGTGAGACGCTCCGCTTGACGTAGCTTCGCCATGCGGGATCTTCCTCATGGCGTCGATGCTCATCTCTCGGTTCACGCTGCGTCTACACTCCGCGGACGGCGACTTCGGTGATGAGGAGGCAGTGCAAGCCCTCGTGGCGCAGCTACGGGCGCGGCTGACCGAGGCCGGAGCCATCCGTGGAAGACGTGCCCGTGAGTGACCTGCCTGAAGGGCCCGAGGTTCGACGCTGAGGAAGCCGAGCGCTGCCGGGTCGACTACGCGTATCATTCTGCGCCCCAACGCCTCCACGAGGTAGCCGATTGTCGCTTGACGCGGGGTCTTGCCACCACACCACTAACTCACTGTGGATCGGTTGGTGCGCAACAACTTGCCGTTTTCGCTGCGACCGCATTGACCGCACCGGCCAGACCGTCCCCGTCCCAGGTCAACCCACCGCGACAGATCATCCCGCGCAATGCTTCGTTAATGGTCACGGTAAACACGATAAACCGATCGCGGCCGATGAAGGGATCCGGTCAGCCGGCTGACTGCGCAGACGATGACCCACTACTGACCGTGGAAGGCATTGCCTCGCAATGCCTCTGGGTGCGTGGTCGGCAATCTTTATCCACGATGGACAGACTCCTCACCCGGCGCCGTGCAGCCTTAGAAACCCGGCTGTCGGCTTGCGGTCTGCCGGTATCAGCCGGCTCGGCGTCGCGCTCCTGTCAACAACGGCCAAGCAACGTGGCCCGAGGCACAGGAGTGACAATGACTGATCCGAACCAGAACACCGCGACCCTCACCAAAGCCCAGGCGTGGTTCACAAGGACCGGAGACAACAAGGAGGACATCCATCGGCTGATCAACCTCATCTTCGATACGCAAGACAACGACGACCAGCTCGACGAGCAGGGCCAGCTTCGCCAGACCACGATCAACGGCCTCATCCAGGCCTTTCTGAACGGCCCCGAAACCTTTCCGTCGATCTACGCCTTCGTTGACGCCGCCTGGCGCCTGAGCGATCCGGACAACGATCCTCCAGGCACCCTCGCGGACAAGTACTGCCAGAACCGGGCGCGCAAGATGGCCAGTGGCCTGCCGGGTCTGCCGAAGGTCGATGAAACGCAATTCCGCGCCGAGCTGCGCAAGCTGAAAATCCGCAACACCTGTGAGCTGGGCGTTTTCGACGAAGTGTGCATCGTCAAGAACACCGCGGTCTGGACCGACGGCATCGGTGAGGACATCGTGGTGGGCTTCACCGCGAAGACGCTAAGCGGCGACAGCTACACGATCCTGATCCGAAGCGTCGACCCCGACGCCACCGGCCAGCAGATCATGCAGGCTTTGTGGTCGGTGTGCGATGGACAGGCGGCGCCGGTACTGACCGATCTGGTGAACGTGACCTGCTTCGCTGTCGGCGGCCTGCCCAGCGGCGACTCCGTGGTCAAGTCCTGCCAGCTGCTCGTGGAGCTGACCAATCCGCAGGTGCGGGTGCACGGCACGTGGCTGACGGCTTCGAGCCAGGAAGTCGGCACGAACAAGGCGATCGCGGTGCTCGCCGACGGTACGTTGTGCTGCACCCAATATGCGGCTGCGGCGTACGACAATTTCATTGCCATGATGCCGCAGCTGCCAGTTAGCGACCAGGCGTTCTTCAACTCCGCTGTCGCGGAGCTGAAGCTGCCCTCGGTGGCCTGCACCGCCGGGACGGTGCAGCTATTGCAGGGAAACGGCTTGGTGGTGACCAGCATCCGCGACTGTGTCGTGGTCGGTGTGCGAGGGGCGCACCAGAACACCATCTACGGCGCCATCGTGTGCGGCGGAAGCGACACCGGCACGGACACCGGCGAGGACCTGATCACGACGCTGCTCAACCTGTTCGACGGAAACCACGCTCCGCTGCTGACCAGCCTTGAGCACTGCAAGTTCTTCATCTTCGGCGGCCACGGCTCCCTCAGGTGTCAGAGGGTGCTCAGGCAGCTGCTGCGCGAGCTGTTCGAGCGGCAGCTCGATGTCCTGGGCGTGCGGGCGCTGCTGCACGCAGACGACGTCAACCTCGACAAGGCACTGATGATCAAGCCGGATGGCCGCGTGGTCGGCACCGGCTTCACGCCGCCCGAACCGGAGGAGAAGCTGAACGGGGTCACCCTGCTCGGCATCGATCAGCTGCGCGGTTCGGCGCAGATCTCCGGCTACTACGAGGTGGGCCGGGCCATGAACACCGACGAATACGACCAGGCCTGGCTGATGAAGAACGACGGCATCTGGACCGACCACATGGGTCCGTGCGTCACGGTCGGCTTCACCGGTGTGCACGGCGTGACCGGCAAGCGCTACAACGCCTTGGTGCACAGCTTCAACTCGCTGACGAGGGGTCCGAAACTCATCGAGATGCTCGAGAAGCTGCCGGACTACCCGGAACTGGTCAACGTCGGGTTCTTCGTCATCGGCGGCTCGCCAGACGACAACCACTCACAGGTCAAGGTGGTCAGCGTGCTCCAGACAATTGCGCAGCGCAAGCTGACCCTGATCGCTTCGTGCGAGACCATTTCGGCCGAGTACAAGGACATGGCGAAGGCCGTCATGATTACCAAGGACGGCAGGCTCTTCGGCGCGGTTTATGCGGCGAAGTGAAGCGGCCGCCGGCACGGCTTGGGTCCATCGGTCCCTCGGCCCCTCGGCCGTTTGCCGGCGGCCCGTGACGGAAAGATCATCTCCGCCCAGAGTCAGTCTCTCGCCAAGGAGCGGTTGTGACAACACAACTCATGCTCGATGTCGACACTGGAAACGACGACAACAGCTCTTGAATCAATAGGGTCAGGGTGGTCCAGGCCGGTTACGTGAGGAAGCCGTCGACGAGTCCTTGCCGTAGTGCATCTGTTAAGGCGGGTTGACCAGGCGAGCCATGGCATCGATGTCGGCCACGGCCAGGTTGGCCAGGCGGCGTTTCTGAGCGAGGCGACGCCGCTTCGCACCGCAAGATCTAATCGTGCTGTCCATTACGGAACCTCTACCGCACGCTGCAAATTGTCGCGCTACGAAACCGCCATCCCGGAACGGATTTGGCGACACTTCCTCGATACCCCCGGCACCCTCAACGTCACCGACCACGCCGTCACCGTCGACCTGAACCTACGCACCTACCACCCAGCACTCATCGACGCGGCTTCGCCGACCTCGACCTACCCATCCCCTGGTGGAACAACCGACGCCTACGCTTCCGCTTCCCACCCCGCTGACTGGCGCCAATGCCAAATCTCAACTCAACTACCTGACCGGGGATCGAGGTTAGGCGTCGACACCGTCGAAAGCACTGCGACATGCCAATCGTGCTACTTGTTGTCGGTGCGTGAACCATGGCTCGGATTGGTCGACGTGCCGCGAAGGCCTTCGATCGCTTGAGGAAGAACGGCTTTCGCTTCGATGAACAGCGCTTCGATCTTGTTTTGGAGTAATGGGTCGTCTAGCTCGAAGGGCACGAAACGAGTCAGCAAGGTGTGTTGTGTCTGCTCGTTCATCCTGGCGATCATCAAGGTGATAATCAAGTCGTTGAGGTTATTTGTCGGCCACGCTCGGTGACTCACCCCAATGGATGCCTCAAGCCACGTTCCGTCGTAAGCGCTGGGTAACCTCCATCGATGTTGCGTTGCGCTCCCGCCATACTCCGGTGGAGGCCAGCCATCTAGCCGTCTCGGAACATTCTGCGAAACGAGTTGCAGGCCCGCGTCTTCAACGAGCCTTTCGATCGGTTTGCGTAGCCCTTCACCAACCAGCCGACGCGCATCGTTATAAAGGGCATTGAGCTGCGGCTCCGTCACCAGCGGGAGGGGCGTACTGCGATTGGCTATGCGCGCTATCTGTTCGAAGTAGCCGGGCAGGTCGCCTGTATCGGCTCTCGCGAAGGCCTGCCTCACAAAACTGGGCGTCGGAGATAGTGTTTGTACCTCAACGACGGCAACGTCCATCGCGCTCGATCCGTAGTACGAAGCCAGATAGAAGCTGGTGTCCGGGCCGGCGGCAAGTTCGAACGCTGAGGGTCGTAGTGCAAGCCTGGCGACCTCGGCACGACGCCCTGAGGCAAGATCGATCAGTTGGAGTTCGGCCGGTCCACCTGCTATCAAGACAGTCTGCGCGTCAAGCGCCAAAATTGCCGCGCAGTCGCTGGCGTGGGCTGAGACTCCCCTGGCAACGCCGCCATCCAGCCTCGTCACTGAGCAGAAGCTGGCATGAACGAGTGCTAGCCGATCATCGTCTAACCAGTCCGCGCCGATGGCTACCTGACTCCATTGGGCAACCACCGGGTACCGGTACTGCTGGCCGAGGCTGGCGCCGAACTTGGTCACCGCTGAGGACGGCGAAGCGCCAAGCGGATCGCTGTCGACGGTCCACGCACTACCGTCATGGCGGTTGATCAGGCTTGAGTTCTCCTGCAGCCCACCGCCAATGATCGTTAGTTCATCGCCCGCGAGTCGGCCGATGCCGTGTCGGCGTGTGAAGACTACGGCTTCCGCCTCGTCGCGGAGTGGGTTGCGGTGGCAGCCCCGGACAGGGACCTTCCACACCGCCTTTTGCCTGGTGGTATCTACCTCGGCGATGCCTTCCTGGTGGGTAACGAGTAACATCCCTGGTCCAACTGAGGTGATGCCGAGCTGGTTGGAATCGGACATCGTAAATAGCACGCGTGCGTTGGCTCCTTTTACAGTGTTAGATGACAGTGCGTCTTCGAGCTCTGGCGGGCTGCCAAAGGACACTGCTGGAGTCTTCTGTTTCGGAGCGAGAAGATCTAGCAGCGATGAGTAGGCCTGTCCGCGGAATGCGGCGCGATCATGGGCCAGCTTCAGCAGCTCTTGCGGCGGTACTAGCCCGCTGAGCATGGCCTCGAAGTGAGTACGGTCGAGCAGCAGCATTTCGAGCTGGCTGCCCTTATCAAGCCCATTCACTGCGTCGCTGGTGAAGCCGGCCATCGACAAGCAGATGCCGATGGGGCCGCGAAGCCGCTGCTTCAACCGCTTCTCCAGTTTGGACAAGGGGCCGGCATCGGTCTTGTCCTTTTCCCACTTCGCCTCGATGAGGTACCGATCGCCGTCCACGGCGAAAGTCACGTCGATTTCACCGGCCCCCGCGGTTGCATTCGAGACTTCGGCCTCGATACCCCAGCAGCCGAGCATCTCAGCGATCAACTCGTTGAAACGGATGCCACGCGCCTGCGGTGTCCGTTGCGACCCGCTGAGACTCTGGAGTTGACCATACTCGGCGATCAAAGCCCGCAGCTTCGAAGCATCGTGCATGACCAATAGTCTGACACTCGTGGGACGCACCGCCGGAACCCGACCTGCGCCTGCGCTTCGACGATGAGCGGCGGGCGCAGGCGGGCGGGCGCGTGTTCGTTCTCCTCGACAACGGCGCCGGGCCGGTGCTCGTGGAGCGCGGCCGGACCGGCCAGCCCTACCTCGTCCTCAAAATCTCCTGCCGGCCCGTGAATCAGGTCCAGCCCCTCTCGGACGGACCCAACACCGTCGTGTTCGACCGGATCGGCGCGGAATGGGTGGCCGTGGACGTGTCATGAGGTCCGGACCGAATCGCCCAACGGCCACCCGGCAGCCGGCAAAATGAATCGACCCACATCGCTAGATGGGCTTAGGAGTCGATCCGTTTCTGAGCGAGGGTCGGCCAGCGTGCTGTCCGCAACTTTGTCGTGTGGCGGGAAATGATCTTCCACCGCCACCATCTCAAGCTGTCCTTATCGGACAGCTGTGGCTTCGTCTCGAGATGGAGCGCCTTGCGTGTCGGCCCGTTGATTTTCGAGCGGGACAAACGGTGTGGCTAAGCTAGCCTGCAGCTGGGCCGTCAGGAAGGAACAGTCATGTTCAAGGTCATGACATGGAACGTGGAAAACCTGTTCCTACCCGGGCAGCCCTCGGGCCCGGAAAGCCAAGCCATCTACGAACAGAAACTCCACGGCCTCGCCACGGTGATCAACACACAGCAGCCCGACGCGCTGGCGCTGCAGGAAATCGGCAACCCGCAGGCCCTAGCCGACCTCGTGGACAGGCTGGACAGGATGGACGGAGTGTGGCATCAGCGGATCTCCCAACACCCCGACAGCCGCGGCATCCGGGTCGCGTGGCTGACCACCCGCCCCATCGACGCCCACGAGAACATCCTCACCTTCCCCCACCAACTCCAGCCGGTGCAGACCGACGACACCGGCACACCCCAGGCCCAGATGGGCCGCGGCGCGCTGGCCATCACCATCACCAGTGATGCCGGCACACCGATACAGTTGATCACCACTCACCTGAAATCCAAACTGCTCACCTACCCCGGTGGAAGGTTCACCCCGCACGACGAAGACGAACGCGCCCGCTACGGCGCCTATGCCCTCTACCGCCGCGCCGCTGAAGCCGCCACCCTACGGGTCGCGGCCACCCAAGCCCTGGCCGGCCAAGGCAGAGTTCGCCCGGTCATCCTGACCGGTGACCTCAACGACACCGTCCAAGCGGCCACCACCCAGGTCCTGCTCGGCCCGCCCGGCTCAGAAATCGGCACCGGCGGGTTCGACCCGCCCGACAACGGCGAACACCACCGGCTATGGAACCTCGCCCCGATCATGCCCGAAGGCAAAAACTATTCGCGCATCAACCAAGGCCGCAAAGAACTCATCGACCACATCCTAGTGTCCTGTGCCCTGGTCAAACCACTGACATCAGTGACCTGCCAAGCGATCATCGCCGCACCGCTGCCCTCGGTCGGCCCGGACCCCAACGCCCGGCTCAACCAGCCCAGCAGCGACCACGCACCCATCATCGCCACCTTCGCCAACCTCTAACCGCCAGGAACCAACGACCGGCCCAATGTCTCATTCACGGGTCGACGACCGAGGCGTTGAGAGAGCCGATCTCGGTCTCACAGACAAGACCGCTGCCCTCCTCATTGAGGGGACCTGGATTCGCGTCGACCCGTCTCAACAGCAACGGTCGCCGTCGAGTTCGCGTCGCTGGAATCCGCATGCGGGTGGCACGGCTGGACACTGTGAAGGGTCACGCCGGGACGTCCCTACGAGGACAGGGTCTCGATCGTGTTTCGGACATGAGCGATGTCCTGTGGGGTCATGCCGCCGATCTGTAGCTCAATGCTGAGTCGTTGTCCAGAACGAAGTTCTATCGCTTCGACAAAGAGCCTGCCCACCTCGTCCATCTGGAAGGTGACATCAACGGGTGACCCTCTCCGAAGCGGGGGAAGCTGGCGGATGATGCCTTCTCCGACGTGCTTATTGTCGGCCAGGTCAGGCGACTCGAGGTCACTTGCCTGTTCCCAGATCTCGATGTAGATCTCCTGCTGATTATCGACGGCGGTGACGAACTGGCAGGTGTAGCGGGCGGTGGGCAACGGCGTGTTGGCATGCAGCAGGTGCCACACGATGAGCTGTCCAGTGCCTTCCGGGCTCTGTGGGTCGCCCTCAACGAACACTTTCACCCCGAATGCGCGCGGTACCACTGAGATGACCCTGAAGTTACGCATTTTCTCCACCGTGGCGAGCGGGATGTCCAGCTCATCGGCGAGGCCGGAACTGAGCCCTGGGCGTTGGTGGTCTGAAGTGTCGCGGTCTTGCTGGACGTGCACCGTCTCATAAACAGCGTAAAGAGCCGCGCCCTTGGCGACTGCCATGTCAGGGTCTTTTCGTTGTGGCGCGAAGCCGAACCGTGCAGCGATGCCTGCCGCAACGGCTGGCATGTGCGTGGATCCGCCGACCAAGATCACTTCATCGATGTGATCGACGCCCGTCTCCCGCGCTTTCGCGATCGTGCGCTCCGTTAGATCCATCGTCTGCTGCAGCAGGCGAGCCGTAATCTCCTCGAATTCGGCACGAGTGAGTTCGGCGAGCACGCTGTGCCCGTCAAATGAGATGACCCGAGAGGTGATCATTCGCTGTGTCAACTCCCGCTTCATATCTTCCGCAACCAGCATCATGTCCTGTAGAAATTCCACGCTGTCCTCAGCACCTGCATGAGGGACTTCAGCCACGAAGCGGTTGACGAGATGCATGGCTATCTTCTCGTCCCAGTCCATGCCGCCAAGGAACTGGGAACCGTCGGTGCATACGACGGCGACCGCGCCTCGGACAAGCCTGATGACGGTGGCATCGAAAGTGCCACCACCAAGATCGTAGACCAGGAAAGTTCGATTGGCGGCAGGGGTCAGCGCGGAGTAGTACATCGCAGCAGCGACCGGCTCAGGCACAAGGTTCATGACATTTAGCCCAGCAATCTCACCGGCAATGCGCGTCGCCTGCCGTTCCGCCACTCCGAAGTAGGCGGGCACGGTGATGACGACGTCCCTGACGGTTTCGCCCGTCGACTCGCGCACCGATCGCACCAAGTCCTTGAGGATCAGGGCTGACACGGTTTCCGGGGTATATGTAACGCCGTGGTGGGCCAGCTCAACGTGCTTCATGCCCATGCGCCGCTTGATGTTCTTAACCACCAAGTTGGGAACTGTGCGCGCTGCGTTCTTCGCTTTGCGCCCTACCAGCACCGTCCCCCGTGACTCGAACAACACAACTGACGGAGTCTTGGTCTCGCCAGCGCGGTTCGGAATGATCATCGCCTCGCCGGTGGAATCGATGCGGCTAATGCACGAGTAAGTCGTTCCAAGGTCGATGCCGTAGGCACGTGTCTGAGCACGCTGGGGCGACAGAGCTGCGGCGCGCTCGTACACCGCAGCCAAACCGCCTGGTGGGTCGAACTCTACATGATCGGGATCTTGTTCGTGTGCGCGCTGGAACAACGCTCGGGCGTTGTCGTCCATCGTCACTGCTCGCCTCCTTGCCCGAGCTCAGCGCTTCGCTCAACGTACGGTTGCAGACGTTCGCGCATTCTCTGAACTTGTGTACGAACTGTTGAGGGTGACAACGCAAGGCACGAGGCGATTTCGTTCACCGTATTTCCCTGCAGAAAGAACATGATCGAGACCAGTCGTCGTTGTGGCGGCTGCTGGGCGATCACGTTGCGGACGCCCTTAAGCAACGCTAGCTCATCAAGCACCTGTACAAATCCGCTGTCGTCCTTCGCCGGGACATTCGAGTCGTCCAGCTCGCGCAGACGGTTTTGGCTGGCGAACCACTTCTTGACTAGGTTCATTGCGATACCGATAAGGTAGCGCGTGTTGTCCTCGAGGCTTCGCTGCCTACGCACATCCCACTGCCGCAGCATCACGACGAATGCGTCCTGGGTGATGTCGGAAGCAATGTGCTTGTCGCCGGCCAACGCCCGACGGACGGCGTCGAACGTCCGCTGTTTGGTCGTTTCGTAGAAGCCCTCGAAGCCAGCCGAGTCGGGCACGGCGTCCTCCCATGAGTGGTGC
>DASRJV010000095.1:0-3241 GCA_035649295.1 Propionibacteriaceae bacterium | reverse complement strand
AATGCATAGTAGTTCTAGGTATGGCGATCTTGCAATCACCGCCACGCCACCGTTGTGATCGACAAGGCGGGCGCAATGAGCTGGTCCAGCGAGTCCAGATCACCAGCGCCGGCAGTGCCCGCGGCTAGGCCTCCAGACCCGGGGGGTGGCCCGCAGGTCGCGGTGGGCTAGATGAGGATGTTATTGCTGGGGATGACAATGCCGCGTACGTCGAAGGCTTCGGTTGCCTGCTCGATCGACGGTAGAGGTTGATCGCCCGCTAACTCCCGCATCAGGGGGAAGACGATGTCGGTGTTTGCGCGGTCGAAGTGCTCCTTGGACTCCCAGACCTCCACCGTCTGGAATCCGTCGGTCGTCGCACGCCCGACGTGCACAAGCAAGCCGTCGAATGACGTGCCGACCCGCTTGACAAGCTCGGCATGCATTCCCTCGTACATCTCGACGGGGGCTTGGACGGTAGTGATGACTCCGTACACCTGAAACCTCCTCATTGATCTTGAGGGCTGTCGGCCCTCGTAAACTTCGGCGGCTGCTGCATGATCAGCTTTGGTCCGCCTGGGACCGCGGCAGCTGCAGAACGCTCGGTGATCGTTTGCACGCCCGGGCCTGACAGGTGCGGCAACGCCGTAATGATGCGCCCGGTCACCAGCAGTAGAAGCATCCTGATCGGTCCCCGTAGTTCGACCCCAGCACCGGCGGACCAGTCGGTGTCACTGGCGAGGATCCGCAATCCGCGCAGCCGGTGGCGGGCCCAGAACGGCCATCCCATCGTCCACACTCGCTCGGCACCGGCCCGCGCAGCCTCGGAAGGCATCGGATAATCCCGGCCCAGCGGGATTGCGATGTCCTGTGCATGGACGAGCAGGTCGAAGACGATGTTGCGGTAGTTCGTCATCACCGGCAATCGGTGAGAATCCGCGTACCTGCGCAGCTCGGCAACGATGTCACGCGTCGGGCGCGCGGCGTGGCGTACGGCGACATCATGGTTGAGCCGGTGAAAGCTCCCGCGCGCCCGGATACCGTCGGCGAGCATCGCTCCCAGCCCGGGGACCTGGGGCGCCATGGCTACGTGCGCTGCAACGTCGCGGACGCGCCATCCCGCGCACAGCGACGGCTGCTCCCACTCCGTCTCAGACAGCCCCTCGAGCAGCCGGGCAAGGCCCAGTCGCTGTTCGGTGATCACCTGCCAGCTCTGCTCGCGATCCATCAGGCGCTAGCACGGGTCGACGTAGAGCTCGATCTTGCCCTGGCTGCCGCTCACGCCAACCCACCTCCTCGCCTGACAGATTCCAAGTTGGTAAGATAATCTGACGATTTTAGTCAGATACTCTGACTAACGTCAAGGGAGAGATCGTGGCTCACCCCCAGCAGATCGAACAGCTGAATACCGGACTGCTGCTCTACATCCCCTACCGGGCGATGGAGGCGCGGGTCTTCAAGGCTTTAGCTGCCGCAGGCTACGACGACTTCACACCGGCGCAGGCTCGGGTTTTCCAGCGCATCGCGCCTGGCGGCAGCCGGCTGACCGACCTTGCCGAGCAGGCATCGATTACCAAACAGTCCGCGGGCTTCCTTGTCGATCAGCTGGAGCGCGCCGGCTACGTGGAGCGGGTTGCAGACCCGTCTGATGCCCGCGCACGGCTGGTCCGGATCACCGAGCGTGGCCGCCTGACGCTCCCTCTTGCGGCCGGCGTCGTCTCGGAGGTCGAAACTGAATGGACCGAGTACCTCGGCAAGCGGCGCATGGGACAGCTCCGGGAGATCCTCGCCAGGCTGCGCGAGATCACCGATCCGTACGCCTGATCCGCAGGTTGACACATGACACGCCTCACCCTGAGGGTGGACCTCGAGTTCGCCCTTGTACAAGTCACCGGTGGATAGCGACGCGGGCTCGTAGACGGATGAGATGTAAGGCGTGTTCCTCGAGTGCCTTGTCCTCAGACGAGATCGGATGCCACAGAGGGGTTGTGATGCCCTCGAGGGGCGCGAACACGATCAGACTGTGAGTCGTCAGCGCCAGCTCGCTGGTAGTGGCGGCGTTGGAGCGTACGTGGACGCTGATGTGCATGCCGTTGGCTTTGGTCAGCAGCAGGCGGGCTTCTACCTCGACCAGGTCTCCGATCAGTAGTGGCCGGTAGAAACGGACACCTCCGGCGTAGACGGCGACATTGGCCGGGCTGGCTGTCCATTGGCTGGCGAGGACGTGAGCTGCTTCGTCGATCCAGCGCATCACTATTCCCCCGTGGACCTTGCCTCCCCAGTTGACGTCTGTGGGTGCCGCCAGGAATCGGAGGACGACCGAAGGAGCGGTTCCTTCGTCGGTGTATTGCTGGCTGGCCATGGCCGCTTCAATATCCGCGCGCAGCGCCATTCGTCGTTGGGCGCCATCCTGTTGCTCGCGGTCGTCAGCGGTGACCGGCTGCCATGGCGCTACCGGAGTTGAACGACCGTCGGCGCCCATGGCGACGAAGACCATCAGGCATTGGGTTGCTTCGCTCAGGACACGGTCTTGCACGCTCCCGGAGCGGACGGTTACCAGGATGTGCATGCTGCTTCGACCGGTGTGGATGAGCTGGGCGGTGGCTTCTACGAGGTCGCCGACCTTGACCGGGCGAGAGAACCTGACGTTGCCCACGTACGCGGTCACGCTGTAGGTGCCGGCCCATCCCACAGCGCAGGCGTATCCGGCCTTGTCGATCCACTCGAGCACGCGACCCCCGCTGACGTTGCCGGAGTATCCGGCGTCAGTGGGCGCGGCGAGGAAACGCAGCGTTATCCCACGGTCGGCGGGCGGCATCGGACCCCTGATCTCTGGGTTCCTCGTGCTGGATCGCTGCATCTGTTAGTGCTGACTGTTGACCAGCTGGCCGAGGCGGAGCCAGGTGTCGACGACAGTGTCGGGATTCAGCGACATGGACTCGATGCCCTGTTCGAGCAACCATTCGGCGAGGTCGGGGTGGTCGCTGGGGCCTTGGCCGCAGATGCCGACATACTTGCCACGGGCTTTGCAAGCTTGGATGGCGGCGCTGAGCATGAACTTGACCGCTGGGTCGCGTTCGTCGAAGCCACCGGCGACCAGCGCTGAGTCGCGGTCCAGACCGAGCGTCAGCTGGGTCATGTCGTTGGAGCCGATGGAGAACCCGTCGAAGTGGTCGAGGAACTGATCGGCCAGCACCGCGTTGGACGGCAGCTCGCACATCATCACGACCTGCCCAACATGGGCTCATTGCCGGCGAACGTG
>DASRJV010000094.1:0-3263 GCA_035649295.1 Propionibacteriaceae bacterium | reverse complement strand
CCCAAACAAGATCCTGACTATCAGCCCAAGGGGGGATGATCGGGCGGGCGATTGACATTCTCCGTGCGGTACTGATCGACAAGGTCGAACGAGACCACCTGCAGTCCGACGCGGCGTTCCTGCGCCGCCGGATCGTTGTTGCGATCACACTGGCGCTCGGCGCCGCGCTCTTAGGACTTTCCTTCTTGGTACGGCAGGGAGATCCGGATTTCTACCCGTTGACCTTCGGTTTGGCCGCGGTCTGGGCGCTCGGCAGCTTGCTGTCCGGCCCACTTCACCTGGGGCACATCTTCCTAGCCGGTAGGCTCCGGCGTCCGACCATCACTCCCATCGCAGTGGGACTCCTACTGGCCGCGATCTTCGTGCTGGGCGCTCTCATTGTTCGTACGATCCCATCGCTCGCCAGGCTCACCGAAGACGTGCTCGACTACGCCAGATTGGGAAACCTCTGGATCATCCTCGTGATCACGCTGGTCAACGGCGCCGCCGAGGAGCTGTTTTTCAGGGGTGCACTCTTTGCCGCCATCGGCGTGCGACACGCTGTGTTGATATCCACGGTTCTCTATGTCTTGGCAACCATTGCCGGTGGCAATCCCGTACTGGTCTTCGCGGCTGCCGTCCTCGGAACCGTCGTGGCGCTGGAGCGTCGAGCCTCTGGCGGCATACTGGCGCCCATCCTCACCCACATCACGTGGTCGCTCAGCATGCTGTTTGTCCTGCCCCCGCTCTTCGCATCTCCAGCCTGATGAGGAACGCCACGGCTCAAAGCCTGTACAGGATCGACGTTTATGGTCGGCCGTGGCGCACGTAGGCGCCGCCGTCGCCTCGACGTCGGCCTCTGACACGAAGTCGGTCAAGCACTTCGTCGTCCTGGTGCACGGAGCCTTCGCGAACGTTGGCGGTCGTATCGTCGGATCCTTTTGGACACCGGGCGGCACCGAATTCGAGCAAATACACGTCCTGCGGAAGGCCCCCAGGGCCAGCGTGCTGTCGACGCACCCCATCGCGGCCGACTGCGTTGGTACATAGGTTTGTGAGGGGGCTGATCGGGTACGACTCAGCTAACATCCGCTCTGCATGGGTTGCTAACGGTCTGCACAGGTTGTGCAACCCATAAACCGTCTGAACGAACGTGCACGTAGGTTTCGGCAGCCATGAAGCAAGCGGGTAGATCGCATCGGATTCCTGGTTGAGTCGCGGCGGCGCCGAGAGCCATGGGGAGGCACGAATGACTCGTTCGATCGGGACCTTGCTGCTGCTGGGCGCCAGCGGGGACTTGTCCGGACGGTTGCTATTGCCGGCATTGGGACAGTTGCTCGACCGTGAAGAGTCGCGGCGCGGGGTCGTGCTGGTGGGAGCTGGCTCCGAGGACTGGGAAGCGGATGGCTGGCAGGAACGAGTTCGGACGTCATTCGCCGATGGGACAGTCTCCGATGCGGCGCTGCAGAGTGTGCTGGACACGACTCGGTATCAGAAGGCCGACGTCACGAGCCCAGAGGATCTGCGGTCACTGATCGATTCCTGCCCGCCAGCGCCTGCCGTGTATTTTGCGCTGCCTCCCTCGGTGACCGTCGCTGCCTGTAAGGCCCTCCAGCAGGTGTCGCTTCCTGAAGGGACAAACTTGGTGCTAGAGAAGCCTTTCGGCACCAACCAGGAGAGTGCCGCGAGCCTGAACAAGCTGCTCGCCCAACTGGTGCCGGAGAACCAGGTGCACCGAGTCGATCACTTCCTGGGGCGTTCGACCGTGCTGAATCTGCTAGGTGTTCGCTTCGCGAACCGCTTGTTCGAACCGGTGTGGAGCAATGAGCACATCGATCACGTGGACATCGTGTTTGACGAGCAACTCACCCTGGAGAACCGAGCGCGCTACTACGACCGTGCCGGCGCGCTGATGGACATGATCCAGAGCCATCTGCTGCAGGTGCTGGCGCTGGTGGCGATGGAGCCGATCGCCACGGTGACCGCGGTGGATCTGCGTGACGCCAAGGCCCAGGTGCTACGAGCCTGCAGGCCGTGGGACGACGACCCGGTCGGATCAGGACGCCAAGCTCGCTACATCCACGGCTCGATCGATGGCCGGGACGTGCCCGACTACACAGCAGAGCCGGGCGTCGATCCGGCGCGGAGCACCGAAACCCTGGCCGAGCTGATCGTGGAGATCGACAACTGGCGCTGGTCGGGCGTGCCGTTCCGGCTGCGTTCGGGCAAAGCGCTGCGGGAGCGCCGCAAGGAGGTGCTGATCACCTTCAAGCAATTGCCGCACTTGCCAACTGGACTGCAGGGGAAGCCACTTCCGGACCAGTTGCGGCTAACCATGGGGCCGGACCGGATGGCGCTGGAGATGAACGTCAACGGCCCGAATGATCCGCTCGTGCTGGATCGAGTCGTCCTGGACGTCGATCTGAATCCGGGCCGGCTGCCGGCGTACGGGGAGGTCCTGGCTGGTGTGCTGGATGGTGATCCGACGCTGTCAGTCCGCGGTGATACGGCCGAGGAGTGCTGGCGCATCGTCGATCCGGTACTGCAGGCCTGGCGTGAGGGAAAGGTCCCCATGGACGAGTACGCCGCTGGATCAGATGGCCCACCAAGCTGGAACTGAGCCGCACATCCCGCCGGTGTCACAGTATTGATTGTTATGGATAGACGTCACGTCAGGTCAATCCCTGTTCGGGTCGGGGCGGATCGAGGCGGTACCCATACCCTCGGAGAGTGGTGATGGTTGGTAAGGCAAGGTCGGGGATGTGGTGATCTTGGGCGGCGTCGCTGAGCTGTCGCCGGAGGGCGGCCATCGTCACGTCGAGGATCTGGTTGGGCCATACCGTTCTTGTCGAAAACGTCGCTCATGAGTGGAGAGCAGATCGAAGTCCCAGGTCGACCACGAGAACCGGCGGCCTTGGCTGACGTTGGCCTGATGCGTTACCCCAAGTTCCCAAGGTGCGGGTTAGAGGGCGCGACGTTGCGCGACGAGGGGGCAGAGGAACGGGTCTTTGCCGCGTAGTCCGACGGTGTTGAGGTAGCCGATGACGATGCGGTAGGACTGCCAGAGCGTGGTGCGGGTGTAGGGGACGCCTTGGGCGGCGCAGTAGGCGGCGACGAGCGGCTGGGCCTTGCGTAAGTAGGGCCGCGCCATGGAGGGGAACAGGTGGTGCTCGATCTGGTAGTTCAGCCCACCCATGAAGACCGAGATCAGCGGTCCGCCGCTGATGTTGCGGCTCATCAGGACTTGGCGGCGTAGGAAGTCCAGCTTCAGCTTGGCCGATACC
>DASRJV010000093.1:0-6117 GCA_035649295.1 Propionibacteriaceae bacterium | reverse complement strand
GTGGGCAAGAACATGTCACTGGCCAGCCTGCTGCAAACGGTCAAGAACCTCTTCATCGCTCGCAAAGTCGAACGAGAGAACGTCGACCGCCAGATCAAGGATGTGCGGGTCAAGACGGCTGGACAAGACGCACTGATCACCTCACTTTCGGGCGGCAATCAACAGAAGGTCGTCATCGGGAAGATCTTGCTGACCAATCCGAAGGTCATTCTGCTTGACGAGCCAACCCGCGGCATCGATGTCGGAGCAAAGGGAGAGATCTTCGCCCTGCTCTTCCGCGAGGCGAGGAAGGGTCTGGCCGTCCTCTACGTCACATCGGAGGTCGGTGAGGCCATCACCGCCTCACATCGGCTGATTGTCATGAGTAAGGGACGGCTGATCAGGGAGTTCGATCCGCGAACCGCCACCCGTGACGACATCATGGCCGCCTCCGGTGAACATGACACCCACTACGACGAAGGGGCAGCGGAACCGGGCCACGCGGCAGAGGAACCGGAACTGGCCGCAGGAGCGGCAAAGGAACCCACGGCAGAAACAGCAAAGGCGCCCGCTGAACAAGCGGCAGAAGAAGCAGCAAAAGGAGCCCCCCAGTGAGCACCACGACAACGACTCCCGCACCGCCCGCGGGCGCTCCGGCAGCGGAGGAGAAGAAGGGACTCGGCAGCCGGTTCAACATGAATACCCTCCTCGTCGAGGGTCGTGCGCTCATCGCTTTAGTGATCATCATTGCGATCTTCGCGATCATGAGCGACAACTACCTGACAGCGGGCAACCTGACGACGATCACCAAACAGGTGGCCTTCAATGCCATCGTCGCTCTGGGGATGCTGCTGGTGATCCTGAATGGTGGAATCGATCTTTCGGTGGGGTCAATCGTCGGCTTTACCGCGGCTGTCGCAGGGAATCTCTTCCGCGGCGTCCACGTGCCGGGCACCGACGTGACCATGTTCCCGTCGCTGTGGGTGATCATCGTCATCTCGATAGCGGTTGGCATGCTCGTCGGCTGGGTCAACGGGCTGTTGATAGCCAGGCTCAATCTGGCTCCGTTCATCGTGACCTTGGGCATGCTCTACGTGGCCCGTGGCCTGACCGAGGTGTTGCTCAATGGTCAGAACATCACCAACGAGCTCAGGGGCCAGGAAGGTCTCAACAACACGGGCTTCTTTGAGATCTTTGCGAGCAGACCGCTTGGACTGCCGCTCGCTGCCTGGGTGATGATCATCCTTGCCATCATCTTCTCCATCGTTCTGAACCGCACGCCGTTTGGACGTTGGTTGTACGCCACGGGCAGCAATGAGCGTGCCGCTCAGCTCTCAGGTGTGCCCGTCAGGTCAGTCAAGACGCAGATCTACGTTCTTTCCGGACTCTGCGCCGGGATCGTTGGAATCCTGCAGATGGCCAACATCAGCTCCGCGACCGCTGATCTTGGGACGTTCTATGAGTTGAACGCGATTGCTGCGGTGGTCATTGGTGGCGCGGCACTCTCAGGCGGCCGTGGCACCGTGCGTGGCACGATCATCGGCGCCTTCGTCATCGGTTTCCTTGCCAACGGCCTGGTCATCGTCGGTGTGTCGCCGTTCTGGCAGAAGGTCATCACTGGCGCAGTAATCATTCTCGCTGTTGCGGTCGACCAGATTCAGCAGATCGTGCAGCGGCGCCGCAGCGCTGCCAAAGCAGTCGCGAGCGCGAGAGCAGCTGCGGCCAGCCGCGCGGCTTCGAATGAACCCGGATCCAATTCTTGATCAAGCGTACGGGTGCCGTACGCACAGTCCACCCGCAGATTTCAACCAATTGAAAGGGAAATCGATGTTTAATCGAATCGCATCACGATCGCTGCTGGCAGGCGCGGTCCTGATCAGTCTGGCCGCTTGCGGCGGCGGCGGCAGTAGCGCTGGCGGCGAGGCCGCGCCCTCAGGTTCAGCCGCTGGTGGCGAAGCCGGCGGCCCCATCGCCGTGATCACGGTCGATCCGTCCAACCCATACTGGAAGGCCCAGATTGACACGGCCAGTGCCGAGTTCAAAAAGCTTGGCTACGAGCCGACCACGTCGGCTCACGAGAACGACCCGGATACCCAGAACCAGCTGATCGAGACCGCCATCAATGACAAGGTCAAGGGTGTACTGCTCGACCCGGCCGGTGCTGATGAGAGCGTCGCGGCAGTGCAGAAGCTGGTCGATGCGAACATCCCGGTAGTGCTGATCAACGCCGAGATCAGTCAGACCGGCCTGGCCAAGGCACAAATCGTGTCCAACAACGCTCAGGGTGCGACGGTCGGTGCCGAGGAGTGGGCCAAGGCCATGGACTACAAGGGCACCTACGTCGAACTCCTCGGGAAGCCCAGCGATAACAACGCACAGGTGAGATCTGACGGCTACAAGGCTGTGATCTCCCAGTACCCGGATCTGAAGCAGGTTGGCAAGGAGATCGCCAACTGGGACCGCCAAGAGGGCCAGGAGAAGATGGAGTCCTTGTTGTCCAAGAATCCTGATGTACAAGGTGTGATCGCTGGCAACGATGAGATGGCCTTGGGTGCCATCAATGCCCTGAAAGAAAAGGGCAAGCTCGCCGATGTCAAGGTGCTCGGCTTTGACGGGAACAACGACGCCGTTGCAGCGGTCAAGAAGGGTGAGATGGTTGCTAGTGTGCTGCAGCCGATCGTTGAGGGCACCCAGAAGGCAGCGGCGCAGCTCGACAGCGTGATCAGAACCGGACAGACCGGCGCAACCGAGGAGAAGCAGGCCCTCGACTGCACGCTGATCACAAAGGAGAACGCTGCCGACGTAAACAACTTCGTCCTCAGCGGGCAGTAAGCGCAAGGCGCTTTCTGAGCCTGTCGTCTGAGGAACGACAGGCTCAGAAAACGTCCCAACCTACCCAGTCCGTCACATTTCCCTGGAGGCGCCCAATGACGCATATCTACAACGACCCCGCCGAGTTCAAGAACGATGTGATCAAGGGCTTCGCCGCGGCGTATCCGCAGTACGTTCAGCGTGTCGAAGGTGCCTCTGGCTTCGTCAGGGCGGGTGGTCCGCTGGAGGGCAAGGTCAGCCTGGTGATTGGCGGAGGTTCAGGTCACTACCCCTCCTACAACGGTGTGGTGGGGACCGGTTTCGCCGACGGTGCCGTGCTCGGCGATTTGTTCGCATCACCGTCGGCTGAGCAGGTGTATCGAATCGCGAAGGCGGCAGACGGGGGCGCCGGAGTTGTGCTGGGATTCGGCAACTACGCCGGCGACCGCCTCAACTTCGGTGTTGCCGCTGAGCGCCTGATCAACGATGGAATCGACACTCGGATCGTGTACGTGACCGATGACGTCGCCTCGGCCAGCCCTGCGGAGCACGAAAAACGGCGCGGGATCGCAGGTACCTTTACCGTCTACAAGATCGCTGCAGCAGCTGCAGAGAACGGCGCGAACCTCGATGAAGTCGAGCGCGTGATGCGCGCGGCCAACGCCGCGACGTACTCCTTCGGCGTCGCGTTTCACGGTTGCACGATGCCTGGCTCGGACGAGCCGCTGTTTACGGTCGACCAGGGTCACATGGACTTTGGGCTTGGGATCCATGGCGAGCCTGGAATCAGCTCGGCTCCATGGATGCCGGCCAAGGACCTGGCTGCCAAGCTCGTAGAAGCGGTACTGGCCGAGCGCCCGCAGGATGTGAGCGGAAGGGCTGCAGTGGTCGTCAACGGACTTGGCGCCACCAAGTACGAGGAACTGTTCGTCTTGTACGGCTATGTCACGGATCTCCTCGAAGCGGAGGGCGTCGTCCAGGTGTCACCGGAGGTTGGCGAACTGGTCACCAGCCTCGATATGGCGGGGTGCTCGCTCTCGGTCACGTGGCTCGACGAGCAGCTCGAAGGCTACTGGGTCGCACCGGCGGAAACTGCGGCGTTCCGGCGCGGCTCAGCCGTGACAAGCGAGAAATTCACGACCCGGCGCGCCGGTGCCGGCCACGTCGCCGAAGAGGTGACAGCTGAAGCAAGCGAGGAGTCGATCGCGGCAGCCACGGTCGCGCGCAAAGCGGTGGACGCGATTTACGCAGTGGTGGAGGAGAACAAGGAATACCTGGGCCGGATCGACGCGATAGCGGGCGATGGCGATCACGGAATCGGTATGTCCCGCGGCTCCAAGGCCGCTGCCGAGGCCGCCAACGAGACCGAAGGTGGGGTTGAGACGGTCCTCAGTGCGGCCGGCCACGCCTTTGGTGACAGGGCAGGTGGCACCAGCGGCATCTTGTGGGGGCTGCTTCTGGAAGGGGTCGGCAAGGGCCTCGGCAATACTGAGGCGGTCACATCAAAACGTCTGGCTGACGCCGTTCAAGGGTCGGCCCAGCACTTGCAGGGCTTTAGCAAGGCCCGGCTCGGCGACAAGACCATGCTGGACGCCTTGTTCCCGTTCGTCGATACGCTGGTCGAGCAAGTCGATGCTGGAACTCCAATCGCCGAAGCATGGCAGTCGGCAGCGGACGCCTGCAGAAGCGCGGCAGAGGCAACGGCATCGCTGGTGCCGAAGATTGGGCGGGCCCGGCCGCTGGCTGAGCGCAGCGTGGGTACTCCGGATCCAGGGGCAATATCGCTCGGCCTGATTGTTACGGCGATCGGCGGCGTGCTCGGGGAGGCAGAGGCTGCTGCACCCGAAGCAGCAGGGTCCACGGACAAGGAAGGACAGAACGTATGAGCGGTCCCATTCGGCTGTTGGTCGGAAGCGATAGCGCAGGCTTCGACTACAAGGATCGGATCCTGGCTGATATGCAAGCTGATGACCGCGTCGAGGTTGTCGATCTTGGCGTGTTCCAGGGAGATCTCGATGGGTCCTCGTACCCGTCGGTGGCTATTGCCGCAGGAAAGAAGATCGCTGCTGGCGAAGCGGACCGGGCAATCCTGGTCTGCGGCACCGGAATCGGAGTCGCCATCGCTGCTAACAAGGTGCCCGGCATCCGTGCCACGGTCGCCCACGACTCGTTTAGCGTCGAGCGGTCGATCCTGTCCAATGACTGCCAAGTATTGACTCTCGGACAACGCGTGATCGGCCTCCAGCTGGCTCGCAGGCTAGCTCGGGAATGGCTCGACTACGTCTTCGACCCGAGCACCCCGTCCGGGGCGAAGGTTGCCGAGATCAGCGACTACGAGGACTCCGTTACCGGCTGATCTGGCTTCCCGTCCATGCACGGCGGGAGGTTTGGTGTTGACATCCCACGCTGCGTGGGACGTTGACGCTGTGCCTGGCGTGCATGCCACGTACAGCGTGAACCGCCTAGGTACAGCGACGACGTGCGGCAGAATCTCAGGGTGATTGAGTATCGGACGCCGGCTGAGATCGAGCGGATGAGACCGGCTGGGCGGTTCGTCGCCGAGGTGTTGAGCGCGCTCGTCGCTCGGGCCGATGTCGGGGTGAACCTGCTGGAACTCGACGAGTTGGCACACAAAATGATTCGAGATCGCGGCGCAGAGTCGTGCTACATCAACTATCACCCGTCGTTCGGCGCTAGCCCATTCGGCAAGGTCTTGTGTACCTCGGTCAACGACGCGGTATTGCACGGGCTGCCTCACGATTACGAACTTGCTGACGGCGACCTGATCAGTCTCGACTTCGCGGCATCGGTCGATGGGTGGGTTGCTGATTCGGCGATCAGCGTGATTGTCGGCTCACCTAGAGAACAAGATCAGCAACTGATTGCCACCGCGGAGGCGGCCCTTGTCGCCGGCATCGAAGCAGCCTTGCCGGGGAACAAGCTCGGTGACATCTCGTTCGCAATTGCACGGGTCGGGTCCCAGGCGGGTTACAAGATCAACACTGAGTTTGGCGGACATGGTGTGGGCCGTACCATGCACGGCGACCCGCACGTACCGAACAACGGTCGGCGTGGTCGAGGGCTGCTGCTCCGGCCGGGTCTGGTGATCGCGATAGAACCTTGGTTTCTGGCCGGCACCGACAAGATCTACACCGATCCCGACGGATGGACGCTGCGCAGCCGGGATGGTTCGCGCGGCGCACACGCAGAGCACACCATTGCGATTACGTCGGATGGACCGCTGGTCCTCACTGCCCGCTAAGTCGCTTGCCACGAGCGCGGCAGAAGCAACTGTGCGGCGAGTCTCGCCAGAGTTCGCGCCCCCGC
>DASRJV010000092.1:0-3905 GCA_035649295.1 Propionibacteriaceae bacterium | reverse complement strand
CCGGCTGCATCGGATACAGGCAGAGGACAACCGCATCGGCGATGTTCGAGGGCGTGGGGCGATGATCGCTGTTGAGCTGGTGCAGCGAGATACATCCGATCCAGATCCGGGCTTTACTTCCGCAGTCGCAGCCGCCGCGCGGGAGAAGGGAATCATTGTGTTGACCTGTGGCACGTATGGGAATGTGCTGCGCTTCCTGCCGCCGCTGAGCATGAGCGATGAGTTGCTCAACGAGGGCCTCGACGTGCTGGCCGATGTCTTCGCAGCTACGTGAGATCTATAGCACTGAATTTCCACTCATAAATAGATATGTCGACATTCTGGCCTCGACTGGAGTGGAATGGGGTCTACTTGGGCCTCGGGAGGCGGAGAGACTGTGGGATCGCCACATACTTAACAGCACGGCCTTGAGTGGGCTGATCGCCGCTAACAGCACCGTGGCGGACGTCGGTAGTGGTGCGGGCCTGCCCGGCATCCCGCTTGCATTGGTGCGGCCCGATCTTCAGATGACACTGATTGAGCCGCTGCTCCGACGCAGTACCTTTCTGGCCGAAACCGTCGAGACGCTTGAGATAGTGGATCGAGTCAAAGTTGTTCGATCACGCGCGGAAGATCACCATAAGTCCTACGATGTCGTGGTCGCCAGAGCGCTGGCCCCGCTTGACCGTTTGATCGGCTGGTGTAATCCGCTGCGCGCTGATGATGGTGTGATCTTGGCCCTTAAGGGCAAATCGGCAGGCGAAGAAGTGGAGACAGCAAGGAGTCAGTTGCAGGCCGCAGGGCTCGACGCCGAGGTGTTGTCGGTCCGCGCGCATCCCGATGCGCAACCGGCAACGGTGGTACGCATCAGCGCCAGTGCCTGAGATCCCCTTTTCTGGCGCGGCGCCCAGTGCTGCGGGCTTCGGATTGCTACTTTGTGGCCGAGGGGTGAGGAAGGGGTTGCATGCTCGCACCGCCGCAGGTGGAGTATCGAGTGACGCAGGAGATCGGTTGGCCACTTTGTGTTGAGGTCGATCCGCGCATCGGTTGGCCCAATGTTCCACGTGAAACGCTCGATTGGACCGCGATGCTAAGCGCCGGACCAACTCGCAGCGACCCGACAGCCATTGCCACCGGCTCACATGTCATCGAGATACCGCCAGGTCCGCGGCGAGCCCGCTTTGACGAAGACGAGTTCGGCCCACCTGTCGTGGAGCTTGATCCGCCAGCCGTCGCCACCGCCGACAGTTTGACTAGAGCCTCACTGCCAGCGCCGGCACGCCCCCGCGTCTTCGTTGTGGCAAACCAGAAAGGCGGCGTCGGCAAGACCACCACCAGCGTGAACGTGGCGGCGGCCCTCGCGCTCGGCGGGCTTTCGGTGCTCGTCGTGGATCTCGATCCCCAAGGAAACGCCACCACCGCGCTAGGAGTCGATCATCCACCTGGCACCCCGGGGACCTATGAGGTGCTGATGTTGGGTGCCACACTCGCCGACCATGTGGCCGACTCCCCCGAGGCGCCGAACCTCAAGGTTCTCCCTGCCACGATCGATCTCGCGGGTGCCGAAATCGAACTTGTTTCCATAGTCGCCCGCGAGAACCGGCTGAAGCGAGCTCTGCGCGCCTACCTGCAGAACCACCAGGCCGATTACGTCTTTCTCGACTGTCCACCATCGCTCGGGCTCTTGACACTCAACGCCCTGGTGGCTGCGAACGAGATCCTGGTTCCGATCCAGTGCGAGTACTACGCACTCGAGGGCGTCACTCAGCTGTTGCGCACTATTGATCTGGTCAAGGGTGAGCTCAACAACGAGCTCCGGCTGAGCACCGTCCTGCTGACGATGTTCGACGGGCGGACCAAGCTCGCCGCCCAGGTCGCCGATGAGGTCCGACAGCACTTCCCCACCGAGACACTGCCAGCGGTCATCCCACGTTCAGTGCGCATCTCCGAGGCGCCCAGCTATGGACAGACCGTTCTGACCTACCAGCCCAGCTCAGCCGGGGCCACTTCTTACCTTGAAGCCGCACAAGAGATCGCCCGTCGAGGCGTGGAGGAGAGCGCATGAACATTCGTACGGAGCGCCGCGGCCTCGGCCGAGGTTTGGGTGAGCTGTTTCAGCGGACGGAGCCGCAGTCAATTCCTGCTTCATCCAACGGAGACACCCAGGCCACGACCCTGACGCAGGTTCCCGACGGTTCCTACTTCGCCGAGCTACCCCTGGACTCGATCTCGCCGAACCCGCGGCAGCCCAGAACGGTCTTCGACCAAGAGGCCATGAATGAGCTGGTGGAGTCCATTCGCGAAGTCGGCATGCTGCAACCGATCGTGGTTCGTCCGATGGGTGGCGCAAAGTTCGAACTTGTCATGGGCGAACGGCGGTGGCGGGCCGCGCAACAGGCTGGAGTGGAGACGATCCCGGCGATCGTACGCGAGACGGCGGATCACCAACTTCTCCGCGATGCGCTACTCGAGAATCTGCATCGGGCCCAGCTGAACCCCCTTGAGGAAGCAGCCGCATACCAGCAAATGCTGGAGGACTTTGGCTGTACTCAAGAAGAGCTCGCCAGTCGGATCAAACGCTCGCGGCCGCAGATTTCCAACACGATCCGCCTCCTGCGACTGCCGCCGACGGTGCAGCGACGTATTGCCGCTGGCGTGATCAGTGCCGGGCACGCGAGGGCGTTGCTGGCCATCGAGGATCCCGCCGTCCAGGAGCGCCTCGCCCAGCGAATAGTGGCTGAAGGGCTGTCGGTGCGGGCTGTAGAGGAACTAGTGACTGTGGGAGAACCCGAGGAGCGGGCACCGCGACGAGCGCGGCAGTCCAAGCTGGTGGCACCGAAAGTCAAGGATCTCGCCGATCGGCTCTCTGATCACTTCGAGACCCGCGTTCGGGTCGACCTGGGCAGGACCAAAGGCAAGATCGTCATCGAGTTCGCCACAGTCGACGACTTGGAGCGCATTGTTGGTCTGATCGAAAAGCAACCGGACACGGGCGAATATCGACAAAGCGACATTCAGGAGGAAGAGGAGGGAGTGGCCGCCGGCTCGACCGCTTGGGCCTGAGCGAGCTTTGCTCTGACGTCCTTGGTTGCGGAGCGTTCGGCAACGAAGGACAAGAAGGGGATCGTGCCGGCCAGCGCGATCAAGATCAGGCGCTTCCAGCTCCACTTGGCCCTCAGGCCCAGGTCGACAGCGGTGATCAGCAGGATCATGTACAAGTAGCCGTGGGGAATGGCGGTCCAGGTCACCACGGTGGGATTGTCGCCCAGGTACTTCAGCGGCAGTCCGACGCAGACCAGCACGACGAGTAGCGTCCCGACCACCCAGGCCATGATCCGGTACCGGATCCATGCGTTCCGCATGGGCTGAAGCCTATGTCGGCTCAGCTGGCTCCTCTGGTGTGATCTCAACCACCCCTTCCGCTTCCTCACGCCCAATGTCGCGCGCAATTCGGAAGGCCATGAAGAGAACGAATGCTGCGAACAGCCACCACTGCCCGACGTACGCCACATTGCGCAGCCGCCCCGGCGCCTCGGGCAGCTGCAACGGAGCCGCCGCCAAGCCCTGGCGCGCGGCGTCCGCACTCGACAGGGTGACGAAACCATCGATCATGGGGCCCGGCCACTGTTGCGCCAGGGCCGGCAAGCGTACGGACGCAATTTGGCCGCTCGGGAGATCGGTCTCCGGTACGTGTTCCTCGGTGGGCAGCAGTACACCGACTTGCTGAACCAGCCCGGTTGGCGGAGGTGGTGCGTTCGGCTCGGTGACGACGCCCCGTACGACCGCTACCACACTGCCGTCAGCTTGCCGCAGGGCAGTGAGTACGCGGAACTGACCAGCTCCGTCCTCCTCCGGCACCAGCACCTGCAAGGCCGGATCGTAGCTGCCCTCGAACGCTACGGGCCGTCCGTAGCCCTCATTCGCCG